>JAZRAY010000033.1:0-6561 GCA_045634805.1 Succinivibrio sp.
TTTACAAAGAATACCTTTTCATATCCTGTCTTCTTAACAAGCTTTGATGCCAGAGTCAGAGTGTACTCATTGCAGAAGATATTACTTACATGAATCAGATTGGCTGATGCCTTTTTGATAACATCAACTACACCTTTAGGAGTATGTCCCAGAAGATTAACCGCAATTCCAGAGGTAAGATCAGTGTATTTATTGCCCCTGTTGTCGTAAATATATGCCCCGTGAGCCTTCTTGATAACCATATCCATAGGGTTGTAGCAAGGGAACATTACCTCATCAAAAGTCTTTCTTGTAATCTTCATTATGCATTCTCCTTATTTACATCGTAAATGTATGCAACTTCATCACAGGTGGCACGTTTAGGACAGTTTTCACAGTCTTTTAGAATCTTTTCAGGAAGAGCTTCAATTACAGTCTTCTGGAAGCCAACCTTTGAGAAGAATTCTGGAGAGCGGGTAAGAACAAAGACTCTCTTAATGAACATCTTTGCAGCTCTCTTTAAAAGATAATTAACAATAGCTCTGCCCTGTCCCTGTCTCTGAACTACAGGAGAAACACCTAAAGAACGGATTTCAGCAAGACCGGAATCATAAACATATAAACAGGCACAGCCCATAACCTGTGAGTCTTTTACACACACGGCAAAGGTCTGAATACCTCTGATAATATCGTTACGCTTACGAGGAAGGTTCTGTCCCTGCTTAGCCCAGTATTCAATCATGTCCATCAGAGCATCGACATCAGCTAAAGTAGCCTGTCTTACAGTAAAACTTGCATGCTCCTGCTTTAGGAAAATCTGATTGAGGTTAACCAGAGAATCCTTGATTGAAACCAGCTCTTCATCAGTGATCTTGTGCTCTGCACGAAGATCGGCAATCTTATCGTAGATCTCTTCTAATGTATTGTTCTTTAATTCATCCAGTATGTAGAAGGATGATTCCTGAGTGATAGGTGGCATATATAATTCTCCACGAAATAAATTAAACCTGAAAACCAAAAACTCTGACTAGAGTTCAATAGCAGTTCCAAGCCGATGCCGTGAAGAGACAATCTCTTTTAATAAAGGATCTTTAAAGGATGCGATATAAACAGGCTTTCCGATAAACTTTGCTGTTTCAACAGCGCTCTTAACCTTAACCTGCATACCGCCGCTGATGGTACCATCCTCAATTAGGCTTTTTAGCTGTTCCTCGTTTAAAGAAGGAATAAGTTTGCCTTCCTTATCAAGAACACCTAGCACATCAGAAATAAAATAGACGGGAGCTGACAGTAACAGTCCGATTGCTGAGGCTACATCATCTGCATTAACGTTATACATCTGACCTTCTGAATCTAAGGCAACAGATGCGATTACAGGTGTATAGCCGCCATCCAGAAGCATATTGATGTAATCAGCAGATACAGGAGAAACCTTTCCAACCATACCAAGATCGGCGGAAAGCTGTTCTACACCCAGAGAATTGCCGTCAGATGCAATCATGCCGATTGCCTTAAGACCATTCTTTATGGCTAAAGCCTGCAGCTTCTTATTACACATTCCGCAAAGGGCGGCACTGATATATGGCATCTGTTCTTTAGGGCTGACTCTAAGACCATTCTTCTTTTCTACTTTAAGATTCAGATCTTTAAATAAAGCGTCAACCTCAACACCGCCACCGTGGACAACCACAATACGTGAAGAGCGGGCAGCTGCAAACAGCTCACCTAACTCTTTATGTCCATCCAGAGCCTTACCGCTTAGCTTTATAACAACAGTATTTTCAGTCATTACACGATACTCTTATGAAGATCTTCTACGATCTGCGAAAATACCACTTAAATCTCTTCGGTTAACCAAAGAGTCCCTTTAGCTCATCAAATCCATAGTATAGATTGAATACCTGCGCTGCCTGAGCTGAAGCACCTTTAAGCAGATTGTCTATACATGAACATACTACAATATAGCCATCTTTCATGGCATAACCGATATCACAGTATGGAAGATACTGAACATCCATAAGCTTAGGCATACCGTCCTTTACTCTAACAAGAGGCTTGCTGTCGTATACGGCATAAGCTTTCTTAACCTGCTCTGCGGTTACATTGTCCTTAAGTTTTGCATTGATTGTTGCGTGGATGCCGCGCTTGAAATCGCCAAGATGAGGAGTGAAGATCACCTCGGTACCAAGATGCTCGGCAATTTCAGGCTGATGACGGTGAGTAAACACACCGTATGCATTTAAGCTAACCTCACAGAAGGAATTGGTCAGCTTGGCTTTTCTGCCTGCGCCGGAAACACCTGATACAGCATTGATTGATGGACGATAGTTCTTATCCAGAAGATCAGCATCAATAAGAGGACGCAGTGCCAGCTGAGATG
The DNA here is from genome assembly GCA_045634805.1 of Succinivibrio sp. GTDB lineage: Bacteria > Pseudomonadota > Gammaproteobacteria > Enterobacterales > Succinivibrionaceae > Succinivibrio. The sequence goes on from JAZRAY010000033.1 coordinate 2,360, forward strand.
CAGTTGGATAGCAGCCTGGCAGAGAAATCATCTTGGTTGCTCTTAAAGCATTGAGATCAGTGAACTCTGGCAGAGCATATACTGCAGTAGCAAGAAGCTCTGGATACTCATGCTCAAAGCCGTAAGCATCGGCAAATACCTTAAGATCAGAGATTCTGAAGGCACCGGATAAATCGAACACGGCAATACCGGCTGCAGTTAGAACAGGAGCCACATCGTGACTTACCTTATGGTCGGTTGCCAGAAATACGGCATCAACCTCTCCAATTAAATTCTTTGGGTCACTCATTGGTTCTAAAACAAGATCACAGCGACCTTTCAGAGAACCGTATAAATCTGAGATTTTCTTATTTTTATCAAGTGAGTTTTCTGATACATACAGGTGTTTTAGACATACTTCATCATGTGCACTGAAAATGCGGCATAATTCTGCACCTGCATATCCACTCGCGCCTACAACAGCAACACTTAACATCAAAACTCCAATATTCATTTGTAAAATACATTGAAAGTTTACAAGATATTCTAAAGTAAAGAAAAACTATGTTACTTTTGCACAGTTTTAGGACTTTTACCGTCAGACAAAGCTTAGATGGAGGAGAAAAACAGAAAAATTACGTCTTAAAGACTCAAAAAAAGAGAAAAAGAAACATCTTTAAAAGAGGAAAGACCAAAAACAAAAGAACTGAGAGAAAAAATCCGCTCAGCTCTAATTGTTCTAGTTATAGTTGTTTTCTTTAAATAATGCCTGACACCTTGCAGGAGGAATCTTCTTAGGCTTAACCTTAGGCTTGGTAGGCTTTGGTGAAGGAGGAGGCGGAATAAACCATGAGGCAAGCTCGGCACCGCAGCCATCTCCGGCAGGAGCCTTGGCCTGCTTTACACAGTATGGACTGTCTGTAGGACAGCCGAGTCTTACATGCATATGACCTCTGTGTCCGAACCATGGTCTGATTTTCTGCAGCCATGACTTATCATGACCTTCATAAATCTGACATAGAGTTTTCTTGATACCAGGTGCTACAAAGATTCTTTCCACACGAGGATCCTGAGCTGCCATATAAAGCAGAGCAACTCGGTTATTGTCAAAGAACTTTGTTGGTCTGTTCTTGGTATCAACAATGTAGACATCATCAGGATGATTCAGCTCATACTCACTCTTGCGGGGAGTTGAGAAATCAAAGGAGATATCCACATCAAGTCCCATCTGATGTGAGCCGTGATTAGAGGCGGCACCAAAGGATCCGCCCAGAGGTCTGGATAAATCACCGATGAGAAGATCAGGAAGACCTGCCTTCTTGGCTTTTGCTACAAGCTTGTTGATATAGTCTATAAGCTGAGGGTGACCAAAATTACGGTAAACGCCCCAGTGCTGAACCTGAAAGTGCTCTCCGTCCTTAAGCTCAACCGCACCTCTGATACAGCCATTGGAATACTCTCCAATAGACTCAGCCTTAGGAGTAGTCTCGGCATAGGAACAGAAGCTTAATAAAACAGCAAAAAAAGCTGCTATAAATATTCTGATGCTATTCAAAGGAAAATAATCTCTTGATAAAGCCCATCTTTGAGGATGGAACAATCATAACCTCAACTGATATACCCTGGAAATTAAAGCCTTTTGAAGGAATATCAGTGTTCTCCTGGCTGATAAGCTCACCGCACTCATTGAGATTGGCATAAAGCTTCTCAAGATAAGGTGATGCTTCCCTTTCAATAATCTTTCTTAGGGTGATTCTGGCACTGTTTAAAGTTTCAGAATCATTCATTTTCTGTGGTCTTACTATATCAGTAAAATTGATTCCGGTAATGTACTGAATCCACAGTTTTAAAGCAGGAGTCATCCAGATATCGGAAAATGGATTGGAAGCCTCTCTAATAAGCTCATTTACCTGATGACGGACGTTCTCAATATGGGCATTACGCTCTTTGCCGCGGCCCTTGATTTCAAAACGTCTGTAAATACAGCGACCGGTTGCATCACGGATCTCCTTGCAGCACTCGGCAGCACTGCCGCGTTCAGGAGAAGTAGAAAAATACAGTCTTGGTCCTTCAGGCGCAGTACGATCCTTCTTTCTTAGAAGATCAAAATCGTAGTGCTCAAAAGGTACAGCATCATTCTCATGCAGAGACTGATTGATAAGAGATGCAATCAGACTTGCCTTCTGATCTGAGGACAAAAACAGATCAAGATTATCAATGATGAAATTTGTAAAGCTCTCAATACCAGCCGGTCTTAAAACAGAGAAGTCTCCCCTGTTTTTGGCTATGGTCAGAGAGTCCTCTTTTTTATGGAAGAACTGGGAATAGAAGATCAGAATCCAGATCTGCATTCTAAATGACAGGATCTTCTGGAAAATGAACTCTGCAAGCTCCTTCTGTCCGGCAAGCTCACGGGCTGTAGGCCGCTGCTGACGGTTGAACAGCCAGTCACAGGCATACATGTTCATCTCAAACCAGTCCAGTCTGTCTGCAAGATTAGAGCTGAAAAAATCAGTGATATCCTTGTCAGTCAGATCCTTAAAGGATTTAGGATCATTCTCAAACCAGACATCCTTGGTCTCAGGTAAAGGCCAGATAAAGCTTGGCTGGATTCCACCGGCAGAAATAGACTTTCTGCGCTTTGGATTAAGCAGCAGTTCCTCTAGAAATGACCATAAGGCAGCCATCTGATGAAGGCGCTTTAAAAGAGGTGTGTAATTGGTATTGCGGTTATCGTCTGGAATCAGACCGACATAATCGCACATTCTGGATAATGTAGTACAGGACTGGGCCTTCTCATCATCAGAATAAATATCAGCAAACACATCAACAATTGAGAAAACATGTTCACTGTTACGTAATAATGATACAAAAGGCTCTTTTGAGGCATCAAAGCAGACAACATTCTTCCGCTTTAAATAATCTGCCTCAATCATGTCTTCAATAGCAGGAAGATCACCCTTGCTTTCAATGAAATCACGGGAGATCTGCATTTTAGATGCAGCCTCGGACCAGTGGATCCGGTTATAGTTGTACTGTGGCTGCAGATAGGTATGAACATATACCTCTGGTCTTTCTGATTTGTTCTCTGACCATCTTAAAATGCCATACTCTAAATAAAGGCTGCTATCGCCTTCATTAGGAGAGTAGGCATCAACAAAATATAATGTTGTATTTTTAGAAGACATGATTTAAAAACATACTTCCTTAGAAACCCTGTGCAGGCGCACTTGGAGCTAACAGATTCTCATCCTCCTCCAGTACAGCACCACCATTGTCAACATTTCCCTGAACCTCAGCTGCCATAGATGATGAGCTCTGAGAGTATTCATTGGTTGAATTTAATGATGAAGCTGATGAGGTAGAACCTGAATCACCTACGATAGGAGCACCGCCGTCTGATGAGTTTGGAGTACCTGAAGCATCCATGTAATCAAAAATAGGATGAATCTTCTTAACACCGTCAACCTTACGTACCTGGTTGATAGCTCTTGAAGCCTCTTCACGGGTTACATAACCCATCATATATACAACAGAGTTTTCGGTATAAATCTTAAATCTGCCTGAGCTGATCTTTGAGCCAAACAGAAGCATGCTCTTAACCTTGGAAGTAATGTATGCATCAGATGCAACAGTGCTTGCAGGTACAGGAGCTCTGTTTTCAACACAGTTAAAGATTCTTCTTACGTCCTTAACATGCTTGATCTTCTCAAGACACTCTGAAAGGTATTCTCTATCCTGTGTCTCACCAACCAGAAGAACATTACCGTTAAGAACAACGCAGTCAACACGGAATACCTTACCGTTTGATCTGGTATTGTCGTTTCTCAGAATGCTCAGAACATTCTTTGAAATCTTCTGATCATCAACCTGCTTATCAACAGTTCTGCTGTCAGAACCGATATAGGCACCAGCACCGGCAGCTGCACCGCCAACTACTACAGCAGCACAACCATTGAATACGAAAGCAGATGAAACAGCGAAAGCTGCGACAAGAGAAAGCTTCTTTAAGTTAGAAATTTGCATATCCTTATGACTCCATACAGTTTTCTAACATTATACTCGTTGAAAACTTATGCAAAATATATCTACGATATCGAACTAATACAGTAGTTTAGCAAAAGACACAATATAGTCAAAAGATTAACAATAAAAGTGAGATTAAAAGGAGAAAATAAAATAGGGGGCCAGAAAGAAAAATCCCCTGAATAAGAATTTATCAG
>JAZRAY010000034.1:0-13448 GCA_045634805.1 Succinivibrio sp.
GGTTGAAACGGCCCTTTGATTCGAACTCATTACGGAATTCTGACTTCTTGAAGTAGTCGATGAATCTTGGAACGATACCGCCAGCGATATATACACCGCCCTTTGCAAGGATATTCAGGGCAAGGTTACCACCGAAAGAACCCATTAGCTTGCAGAACAGATCAACTGTTTCCTTGCAGTCTGGATCTGGATCCTCTGCAAAAGCGCCACCGGTAACGTCAGCAGGAACAACGTCTCTAATCTCGTGACCGTTCAGCTCAGCGATAGCCTGATAGGTATTAACCAGACCCTGACCTGAAAGCAGACGCTCGCCTGAAACGTGGTCGAACTTCTTACGTAGAACCTTAAGAACAGAGTCATCTCTGTCTGACTGAACAGCGATATCAACGTGACCGCCTTCAGTTGGAAGAGGAATCCACTTGCCCTCTGCGTAAATCAGGTAGCCAACACCAAGACCGGTACCTGCACCGTAGATTGCCTTAGGAGCCTTATCAACGATTGACTCACCACCGATCTGAACCATATCATCAGTCTTGATAGCTGTAACACTCATTGACATTGCAGTGAAGTCATTGATGAAAATCAGTTTCTCAAGGTTCAGATTCTTCTTCATCTCAGAAATTGAGAATTCCCATGGGTTATTGGTCATCTTAACGTGATCACCATTCAGCATGGTTGCAATAGCAATACATGCAGAATCAAATACAGCACCGGTTTCCTCTCTGTACTTGATAATAACCTTCTCTAGTGAGTCGTTGTCAACGGATGAGTATACCTTGGTATTTGATAAAGTTCCGTCTGCCAGGTTAACTAATGCAAGACGTGCGTTGGTACCGCCAACGTCTCCAACTAAGGCAACACCCTTTAGCTGCTCCATTTTCTAATAGTTCCTCTATGTCTAAATTTTGTTCTTTGTAATCGAAAGTAAACTCTTTTCAAAAAAGCATTTTTGATGATAAAAATACTTTGATTATAGTCTCAATATTATACAAGAAAGATGAAAAAATTTTCATAAAACTTCACTTAAAGACCATAAAATTGAGATTTTTTTTACTTTCGTAAAAATTTTTTTTCTAAACTAGGAGGTTTTCTTTTTACTACCATTGTTATAGGCGTAGGTTCTAATGCCTCCTGATGGTGCATTGCTCAGATCAAGTGATGCCAGAAGTCTGCCTGAGATTCTCTCCTTACTGTGTTTAATGCGGTTGTAGAAGCTTAGGCTTGCACTGTAGCTTTTATGGTCATAATCCTCATCCCTGTATTTATCATCTCCATTCAGATAGCTGTTAAAAAGGGAGTATTTAGAATCTGATAAGTCTCTGTCATAAAAGCCATGACTGTTATCTGTCTCATCATGAGGTGGAATAATCACGGTTCTGTCGATGACTCTTACATAGTGGTTAACACTATCTGCTGGTGTATCGTTTTTTACAAAGTAGAACTGTGTTCCGTCAGCCTTTGATGAATAGGTGTGTGTATAGACTCCAATATCCTCAATAGGTGAGTCATAGTCATAGGCTACATCCACATAGTTTGTATTTATAAAGTACGGATTGTCAGTAAAGTCTGTGTATTCATAGCTTTGAGGCTCATCTTTGTTATAGGTGATTTCAATATCATCATCCACAAAGAAAGGTGCATAAAAGCCTTTGTGAGAATAACCTCTGCCGTGTTTTATATACATGGAATCAGGCTTTGTATTAACCTCTGCATAATTCTTTGAGCTACGGTTATCACCAAAGATACTGTAATCAGAGGAATCAGTTCCGATATAGCCTGAAAGCTTTAGTGAGTCTTCATTTAATCCTGCAAGTGAGCCTTTGACATAGTAGTCATAGGAGTCAAATCTCTCCTTAGTCTTATCTGAAAACTCGGTATAGACATTACTGATTTCACTCTTCCCAAAGCCCTTTTCAACGGTACCTGCAAGTGCTCCGGTAAAGATTGTGACAGGGGAGTTGTATTCATTGTGAATATCAAAGTTACGTACCTCAACATTCTTAATAGTTGAGTCTTTCACTCTGCCGCTTAAAGCTCCGGCGTAAACCTCGGATGCTGTCGAATTTACACTGACTGATGCCTTATCAAGCTTAAGATTTGAAACTGATGCGCCATCAAGTTTTGAGAAAAGACCGTAATCAGTCCTCTGACCTTTATCGGTTACAAGTGTATAGCTTACAGAATTGAAGGCTCCATCAAGACTGCCGCTAAAGCCTTTATCAGCATCAAGAGTCTCTTTTATCTCTCCTAAATCAACATCATTGGTTACAAAGTATTTTTCATCTGGACTATCTTTAATCTTTAGAAAATCCTCCTTATCTGAAAGAGCGATTTCTCCTGTGTGATCGACAAGTCCATCCTCCTTTTTAAGCTTATAGTCACTCTCAAGATCAACCCCGCTGCGACCACCGATATCGATTCTCTTAGTTGAGCTTTTAATAACGATATTCTCACCGTCGGTATTGGTTAAAGTCTCTTTATATGAACCGTCATCAAGACGCTTGATATTCTCAATATCACGGATTATGACCTGAGAGCCATCTACAATAAGATTACTTGTACGTACCTGTCCTATAAGCTTTATCTTTCCCATACCCTTGTGTGAGAGTGACAGCTCACCTGAATCCACAAAGTCCTTTACTGTTTTCTCACTGATTTTTGAGGTGGAGAGTACAATTTTATTGGCATCGATTACACCGGTTTTTCCTAAGGTGATACCGTTAGGATTGATAAGGTAGAAGGCTGAATCTGTAGAGCCTGAAAACTTAATACTGCCGTCAATAACCGAAGCTTTGGAGCCGTGTACCAGATTGAGGTATTTATGCTCATCAAAGACCACCTTGTTCTCTGAGCCAACAGAGAAGTCATTCCAGGAGATGACATTTCTATCTTTGCTGGAGATGATAGCCATTGATTTGTCGTTTTTAAAGATTGAAGCATCACCTGCAATAATCTTTGCTCCGCTAGGTAATACATCATTTGCACAGGCTGAGCCCATATAAAGTCCCACAATCAGGGGAAGTGTTTTTAATATCTTGTTCATAGCTTTATATAAAGGTAAATTGTTAAAAAACTGTCTAATCCATGTAATAGCCGAATTTAACTAAAAGCTTTACACTGTCCTTTGCGTATTCTCTGTTTGTACCAACAGCCTTGTTTAATGAGGCATTAAGATAAAAGCCCTTGTACATAAACTCGCTGCCTACACCTACTGCATAGAAGCTCTCTTTTTTATCTGAGTTATGATTTTTGGCATGAGCCTGCATGAAGTCTGTATACACATTGAAGGTCGGATAGGTTTTAACCTTATAGGTAAATTTCAGATCATCAAAAAGACCGTTGTCTGATGCCGCCGTATTTGAGGCAAAGGCCTTTACACCGTAGGCTCCGCAAGGGGAGAATTTGTCAGACGGATCAACTGAGGTTGAGGCAATCTGCAGATTGTAGCTGTTACTGATGTTAAAGAAGCGGTTAACATCAAAGGATACTGTTCCATCTAAAGTGGTGATGAAATATGACTTGTCATCATAAAGCTGATACTCATCGTCATTTTTAATCTGGCCGTAGTTTAAGCGCAGAGTATTTGCAAGATTCAGTGAATCAAGATAGTTATCAAGCTTGAAGTCTGTGAACATTCCATAGCTGTGACGCTTTAGCTTTACATCAAAGGCATCAATGCTGTCGGTTATGTTTCTGTAGTATGGTCCGATATCTGCGGTAAATTTTGTTTTTGAGGTTCTGTAGAAAGGATTCTCAAGATACAGATCGGCGTTCAGAACATTGCCGTGAATATCAAGATCCTTATAGTCTCCGCCAAGCTCATAATCTGAGTAGGATAAATCTGTACCCAGAACATTCAGATGAGAGTTTACAGGTATTCTGTAGTCAAAGCTGAAGTTATTCTGCTGTCTGTCAGTGGTTGCTAAAAGCAGATCAGCCTTATCGGCATGATGAGAGACATCATTGCAGGTTACAAGTCCTACGAAACGGTTCTCTCCGGTACTTCTGTTTCCGTAGTTGTCATAAAAGCCCTGAAATGAGAAGCGTCTTTTTGGCTTGATATCTAAAAGCAGATCGGCACTGCCATCAGATGAATTATCAAAGTAGCCTGCAATATCAAAGAGGTTTAAATCCTTAACCTTTAACAGTGAGTCATTAAGCTCACTTGTATTTACAGGTCTGTTCTGCAGTTTTCTGGTGTTCTCAAAAAGTCTGAAGATAGTCTTTTTATTTACACTGCTGAGATTTTTGAGTCTGACTTCATTAAGTTTTGCGGTCTCAACTACGATTTTAAGCTCACCGTTATAGCTCTCCTGCTCAGGATAGAAAGCCTGTGCGGTAAGATAGCCGTTGCTTTTGTACACTGCTGTAAGATCATTTAAAAGATTCTGCAGTGACTTTACGGTGATGTTCCTGCCCACATAGCCCTTTAAAACATCATTCAGCTCGCTTTTACTGAGTTTTGCCTGTGACTTGATTTCAACATTGTTTAATACCTGGGCAAAGCTGCTGCCTGCTGATATGAAGCACAATCCTGCAATAAATGATAATAGGAGATTTCTTACTTTAGCCATTTATCCATACCTGCCTAATCCTCAGAATATTTCATAAGGATCTGATTAAATCTAAAAAGAATGGATGTGGATTAAAGGAGAAAGTTTGCGACATATGAATTCCACATCCATTAAAGGTTTGTGGAAACTATTATCAGCTCAGAATTTTCAGCCTACGCTGTAAGGGGTACTTTTTTGTGAAAACTTTAAATAACTATATGATTTGAATAAGGTTTACTGGTTTGAAAATATATGGTGATATCGGCAGATATCACCATATGCAAGGTACAATCTTTTTCTGCTTTCTATTTGTTATATGCAAAGGCTGGAATGAATGCTCCCTTGTAGGTTGTCTTAATGATATCAGCAACCTCTTTTGTATGGTAGAGATCTACGATATGTAGGAACAGCTCGTTGTCTTTGTCGCTTTCTCTTGCGGCAATGACATTAACAAACGGATTTTCAAGTCCCCAGCCCTGAGTATTCTCAATATAGATTGCATCTTTTTCAGGAGTAAGACCTCTGTCTACAGCATAGCCTCCATTAATGAAAGCTGCTGTAACATCATCCAAAGTTCCATAGGAGTTGGCTGCATCGATGAAATAGAACTTTAGATTCTTTGGATTTTCAATGATATCGCTCTGACCTGGCAGATAGCCAGCCTCACTTCTCAGCTTTAAATAGCCTGCAGTTTCCAGTAATCTTAATGCTCGTCCGGTGGTAATCGGATCACTTGGTACAGCCAGAGTATCGCCATCTTTAATCTCATTTATGGATTTAATTCTGTGGGAATAGAGTCCTAACGGGGCGATGAGTGTGGTGCCGATTGCCTTTAGATGATAGTTGTTTTCCTCTGATTCTGTCTTGAGGAATGCTCCTGTCTGAAAGGCGTTAAGATCGATTTCACCATCCTCAAGAGCTCTGTTTGGAAGAGGATAGGTTGAGAATTTTACAAGCTCAGCCTTTACACCTTCAGCGGCTAGAGTATCAATGATTGGCTGCCAGTATTCGTTGTTCTCTCCTACAACTCCAATTTTTACCTCAGTACGATCATAGGCATAGGTCGGTGTTGTCAGGAGGGTTATAAAAGCTGTTGCCGCAATTCCTTTCTGGAACAGAGAGGCAAGTTTTTTAAGATTTAATGTTTTCATATATATTCCTTAAATTCTTTCTGAATTAAAGTCTGTCTGGTTTAAATGGCTTAACTGCCAGGAGCAGCTGGTAGAAACTATGTAGGAAATTTTCCTCCTTTGTGTTTTGTTTATCTCTTTAAGATGCGAAAAAGGAAGCTTTTAAGCTTCCTTTGTGGTAAATCTTCAGCGTTTTTCTGCCATAAGGAAGCTCTCCTCAGTACCATTCAGTACAAGGACATGACATACACAGTATGCTCTGTGGTAGAGTTATAGCTATTTCTGTTTCATTTATAGCGAGTGTTGTCATAATACTTCCTAAGTTATGTCTTTTTTTCATTTAATCCTAATATTATGAAGTTGTCAATATATGCTCGTTTTTGTGCTATTCATAAATATTTGTCTTTAATAACAAAGTGTTATAGTTGATTATGTTATTATTTTTATACAGCAGAAATAAAAAAATATTCTTATTAAATCAACTCAAAAACAGTTATAGTAAAAAGCTATAACATTATATTGAAAAATAGTATTAGCAAAGTAATTTTTCTGTGCCATAATAAATACAAACGTTAGAAGAACGTTTTTATCAGGATTAAGGAAGCAATCTTTAATCTAAAGAAAAAATAATCAAAAATAGAGAATTTTTGAGGTAAATAAAATGTCTGCTGTTGTATTTACAATTTTCAATCAGAAACATAATCGGAATTTTTCTGTAACCTCTCTATCTATTAAGGCAGATTCCGCTTTCTCCTGTTCTCACTATTACTGTTCCCGAATGTAGACGTCAGTCTCGTATCCGTTTTATTTCACTTTAAATAGTTTTTGTTCAGTTTGAATCTAATTCATGCGTCTGGTGCTGTATCTGGCATAGGCGTGTTTGGGAGTAGTGTATGTATAGGGCTTCAAGTTTTCCTGAAGGAACAGGTGTAAATCCATGGTATGAGCTTTCACGTTACAAAGATCATAAGTTCGCAGATCCCTCAGAGATTAAAAACAGTTATGACTATGTGGTAGTAGGTGCCGGTTTTGGCGGTGTTAGTGCTGCATTCAGACTTTCAGAGAACAATCCTTCGGCAAAAATCGCTCTGATTGATGCTCTTCCGGTCGGATATTACAGCTCTGGAAGAAATGCCGGTTTTGTAACCATAGCTCAGGTTGCCAAGGCTCTGATAGGTTTTGACCACTTTACTCTTGATGATCAGAGATGGCTGCTTCATTTAAACAAAATAGTAGTATCCCGTATTGAGAAGATTAAAGAGCAGAGCAAGCTTGAGTTTGAGTGGCGTCAGGACGGTATGTACAAGGCTGTACGTGAAAAGAGAAATGTTGCCGCCCTAGATGCCTTAGAAGGTCATCTTCAGAGACTTGGTCTAGGCTATGAGCGTGTAAAGGGAGATGAGCTCTCATCAAGACTTGGAACCTCATTTTATAGGGATGCCATCTATGTAAAGGATACAATCCTGAACAATCCTTCAGAGGTTATAAGAGGTCTCGCTTCAGCTCTGCCATCAAATGTGTCTGTATTTGAAAATACCAAGGTTGTAGAGGTTGTGGATGGTGAAAGACCTAAGGTTATTCTTGCTGACGGCAGAGAAATTGTCACAAGACAGGTGATTCTTACCGTAAATGCCTTTTTAAGCCGTTTTGGTTTTTCTGCCGCATCGAATGTTGCTGCAATCCACAGCTACGGAGCTCTAACCCGAGTTCTGTCTGACAGTGAGTTTGAAGACTTTAAGCATGTACGTCCATGGGGAATAACCGCAACTCATCCATCAGGTGCAACTTTAAGATTCACACCTGATCATCGCATCTTTGTTAGAACCGACATCGATTTTGCAACTAATCTCAATATTCCACAAAAGAAATTTGAGCGTTCCGATTTCTTCCTAAGACGAGCTTTTGTAAGACGTTTCCCTAAGCTTGATAAGGTTGAGTTTGAATACAAATATGGCGGTCTGATTTCCTTTACCGGCAATACAAGACCTTTATTTGGCGAGGTTGCAAAAAATATCTTCGCAGGTGTTACCTCAGATGGAACAGGAGTTACCCGAGCTGCAATTTTAGGAACCTATCTTGCAGATCTGATCCAGCATCGAGACAGTGCTGAGCTTGACTATATAAGGAAAGCCTATCATCCAAGCTATCTGCCTCCAGAGCCAATCAGATCAATAGGTGCAACGGCCTTCCTTAAATATAAGGATCTGTATGCAGGCTCTGAACTCTGATAACTGTTTTACTACTTTCTTTTAGCTAACCGTAAATTAACAGAATAAACAAAAGGAATATATTATGAAAAACTTTAAAAATCTTCTTACCGCAGCTTTTCTTGGTTTAACTTTAGTCGGTTCATCAGCAGTCTTTGCTGATGAGGCAAATGAAATCAAACTGGGTGTTGTAGGCGAACACAACGAGGCATGGGATGATGTTGTAAAAAGACTAAAAAAGGACGGCATCAATCTGACCTTAGTCAAGTTTGCTGACTACACACTTCCAAACCGTGCTCTAAATGACGGAGAGATTGACTTGAATGCTTTCCAGCACGTGGCTTTCCTTAATGCTGATGTTGAGTCTCATGGCTATAAGATTGAGCCTATTGCCAACACCATCATCGCTCCTTTAGGTCTTTACTCAAAGAAGATTAAGAACGTAAGCGAGATTCAGGATGGCGATACCATTGCAATTCCAAACGATCCAACCAACGGCGGTCGTGCACTTAAGGTTTTAGAGCTGGCAGGTCTTATCAAGCTTGACCCTTCAAAGGGCTATATCCCAACTGTACGTGATATTACTGATAATCCAAAGAACATCAAGATTTATGAGGTTGATGCCGGCAATACTCCAAGTCTGCTGCCTGATGTTGCTGCAGCCATCATCAACTCAAACTATGCAGTGGATAATGATCTGAATCCAACTACAGATCCGATTTTCTCAGACGGTGTAGGCAAGGTTGACCTTGATAATCCTTACATTAACGTAATTGCCGCCCGTACCGACAACAAGGACAATCCACTGTTCAAAAAGGTTATAGCAGCCTATCAGACCAAGGAAACAGCTGAAATCATCAAAGAGCTGTACCACGGCGGAGAGGTTCCTGTATTCAAATATTAGCAGACTTTGACTCTTCATCTTACTCCCGTAGATGAAGAGTTCTTTTTAGTAAATAAGAACCACGCATAAATAAAAGTGATAGGTAAGATTGATGATAAAACTAGAGCATGTTTCAAAGACCTTTGAACGTGACGGCATCACCTTTAAGGCTGTGGATGATGTGTCACTTGAAATAAAAAAAGGTGAAATTTTCGGAATTATAGGTTTTTCCGGTGCCGGAAAGTCAACACTTGTCCGCTGCATTAATCTTCTGGAAATTCCTGATAAGGGCAGTGTCGTCAGTGTGGACGGTCTGAATCTGACAGCCCTTTCACCAAAAGATTTAAGAGATGCCAGATCAGGTATCGGTATGATTTTCCAGCATTTCAATCTGATGCCTTCAAGAACCGTTCTTGAAAACGTAATCTATCCTCTTGCTCACAAGGGCATTAAAAAGGAAGACCAGAAAAAAAGAGCTTATGAGCTTTTAAAACGAGTCGATCTCGAAGCTAAGGCTAACTCCTATCCAGCTGAGCTTTCAGGCGGTCAGAAACAGCGTGTGGCTATAGCCAGAGCTCTGGCATCTTCTCCTAAGGTTCTGCTCTGTGATGAGGCTACCTCTGCTTTAGATCCTCAGACAACTCATGAGATTCTGGGGCTTTTAAAGGAGCTTAATGCAGAATTGGGGCTCACCATTGTCATCATCACCCATGAGATGGCGGTGGTCAAGGATATCTGCCAGAGAGTTGCAGTGCTCGAGAACGGACATCTTGTTGAACAGGGCTCAACCTTTGATGTGTTTGCAAACCCAAGGGAAGAGGTAACTCTTAACTTTGTAAAGGCTGCATCAAATCTATCAAAGGCTGATCTTCTCTCATCTGATTATCCTCTTTTATGCAATCTTAAGCCGGGGGAGAAATTTGTAAGACTTTCCTACCGTGGTCCAGGTGTGTCAGAACCTCTTATCTCCTCAATGACATCACGCTTCAATGTGCAGATGAATATACTCTATGCCGATGTTGAGCTGGTAAACAGTTCACCTATCGGAGGAACCGTTGGTATTCTCTCGGGACGATATGAGGATGTTGAAAATGCGCTTATCTATATTGCCAGAAAGAATGTAAAGGTGGAGGTTCTGAAAAATGGCTGATTTATTTAATACACTTTTTCCTCATGTTGCATCAAAGCTAGATGAACTCTGGCTTTCAACTCTGCAGACTCTTTACATGATGCTGATTTCTGGCGGTATTGCCTTCTTTCTGGGTATTGTCCTGGGAGTAACCCTGATTGTTACAAAACAGGATGGCATTCTGGAGAACAGAAGTGTATTCGGTGTTCTGGACAGACTTATCAATGTCTTCCGTTCAATTCCATTTGTGATTCTGCTTGCAGCTTTAATTCCTTTCTCCAGACTGATTGTGGGAACTGCAATCGGAACAACCGGTGCAATCGTTCCACTGGTTGTGGGCACTGTACCGTTTTTTTCAAGACAGGTTGAAAGTGCATTATCCAATGTTGATAAAGGTTTGATTGAGGCTGCCAAGGCCATGGGCTCATCACCTCTGGGAATTATTTTCAGAGTCTATCTTAAGGAGAGTATCCCTTCACTTGTAAGAGTATCCCAGATTACTGCCATCAGTCTCATTGGTCTTACTGCAATGGCTGGAGCTATCGGTGGTGGCGGTCTTGGAGATTTTGCAATCCGCTATGGTCACCAGCGCGGACAGACTGATGTCACTTACATAACTATTGTTGTTATTCTCCTGATGGTGAGTGTGATCCAGAAGGGAGGAAATTACATTATCAAAAAAACATCACATTAGGAGTATCCATGAAAAGAGCTGACTATTTTCCTGAGGAATCGGGAAAAAACGGCTGGTTTGAGACCAGTCGCTACAGGGATCATCGTTTCGATGACATCCGTGATATCAAAAGTGCCTATGACTATATAGTTGTCGGTGGTGGATTTGGCGGAGTTAATGCTGCTTTCAGACTTGCGGAGAATGATAAGAATGCAAGTATAGCTCTGATTGATGCTTTTCCGATCGGGTATTTCTCCTCTGGTCGGAATGCCGGTTTTATTATTGATGTACCCCACTGCATCGTAGGTGATCCGAAATTCACTTTTGAGGATCAGAAATGGCGTTTCAGGCTCAATAAATTTGTCATTGAGAGAATGAAGAAAATCAAGGAAGAACATCATCTCGAATGTGACTGGCACCAGGACGGCATGCATCAGGCTGCCAGACTTAAAGGAAATTTAAGTTATCTTGAGCAGCTTGCCGAATTTCTGGATGTTATGGAAGCTCCATACCAGTGGTTTGATGCTGAACAGACCTCTTCACGTCTGGGAACTGATTTCTATATTAAATCTTTGTACACTCCCGGCACCATTCTAATCAATCCTTCCGAGACTGTAAGAGGTCTTGCAACTGTGCTTCCAGAAAATGTAAGTGTTTTTGAGAACACTCCTGTTATTGAAGTGAAAGAAGGTGAAATCCCATCGGTAATCCTGGCATCAGGTCGTGAGATTAAATGTAGAAAAGTAATCCTGACTGTAAGTGGTTTTCTGAAGAATTTTGGAATTCCACTTGCTTCCCGTATAGCCGGTATTCACAGCTTTGGAGCATTCACCAGAGAACTTAGTGATGATGAGATTAAGACTCTTAACGGAGTAAAACCATGGGGTGTAACTGCAGCCCATCCTGGTGGGGCAACTCTGCGCTATACAAGAACAAAGAGGCTATACGTCAGAACCGATATCACCTTTGCAACTCATATAAATATTGATAACAGCAGACTGTACAAGTCGGTCTACAAGCTCCGCCGTGCCTTTAACAATCGTTTCCCTCAGTTAAAGGATGTCAATTTCGAATATATATACGGAGGATATATTCCAATTACAGGTAATACTCAGCCTCTGTTTGAGAATCCTGGCAGAAATGTGTTTGCCGGTGCTGTTGGTGACGGAACCGGAGTTACCCGCGCAGCTACAGTAGGAACCTTCCTTGCTGACTGGGCAACCGGTGTAGATAGTGAAGAACTTCGTTACGTTAAGAAAACCTTCAGACCAAACTGGCTCCCTCCTGAGCCATTCCGTACCGTCGGTGCAACTGCACGTCTTATTTATGAAGACCTGCATGCACGCAGTGAGATTTAATGTTCATCAACTATATAATAAAAAAGGAAAAACTATGTCACAAAAGGTAAGACAGATAAAACTTGGCGTTGTTGGCGATGAAAACGCTCCATGGGAGTATGTTGCACAGAAACTTAAAAACGAGGATATCGATTTTGAGATTGTGACGTTTGAAGACTATTTCTCGCCAAACAAAGCACTCTCTGAAGGACAGATAGATGCCAATGCTTTTCAGCATATGGCTTTTCTGAACAATGAAATCTCAGAAAAGCACTATAACTTTGAGGTTTATGGGCAGACCTATCTTGATCCTATTGGAATCTATTCCAGAAAAATTAAGAGTCTTGATGAGCTTAAGAGTGGCGATTCTGTTGCGATTCCTGCTGACAGAGCAAACGAGATCCGAGCCCTGAAGGTTTTAAAGGGGGAGGACCTTATTGATTTTAATCTGGATAAGGCTTCAGGCGAAATTATTCTGACCAAAAACAGACTGAAGCTCGATTTTAAACGTTATGATGCAGCTTCACTGTATTCAAGTCTTAATGAGGTTACCTGTGCCTTTATCAACGGTAACTATGCCTTTGATAACGGACTTAATCCTCTCACCGATTCAATTTTCAGAGAAAAACTTGATTTAGGGGATAGTGATAATCAGTTTGTTAAGGTTCTGGTAGCAAAAGCTGACCTGGATCCTGAGAAACAGACGCTTGTCAGAAGGGCACTGTTTCATTATCAGACAGGGGCGGTAGCTGAGATTATTAAAAGAATGCAGGGAGGTTCTCTGATTCCTGCATTTCTGCATCGCTTCTAACCTGACTTAAAATCTGATGTGCCTGTAATATCCTGCTTTCAGGCGCATCAGTGTTTTAGTATGTTTTCCTCGGAGCTAAGTCTATATTTCCTTAATAGAATGATAGAGGTCTTTTAGGATCACATAGCAGACAAAGATAGTCAGCACATAGCGGAAGGAGTTATAAACCGCAATGGAGTAGCTGTATTTGTCCACATACTTGACCATGTCGATTGCAAAGCTGCCGTATAAAAGACGCATCTCCAAAAAGAAAGCCCATGGCAGAGCTGCTAAAGACCAGGTGAACATGGTTGGAAAATAGCGGTTGGACTTGTGCAGTCTGTAGCCTGAGTAAAGTATGAAGGCAGTAGTTATAAGCAGAATAATAAGTCTTGTGATATCTGTTGGCAGACTGGCATAGGCATTGACTGTAAACAGGTATAAAGCTGCAAGTCTTATGCAGTTGTATACAACTCTTGGGTATCCGTAATCCATAATATCTCCGTGTTTGAGATATTGTACCAAAACACTTATTGAAAAAAATCTAAGTATTTCTTAAAATTAGTGCATTCTTTGACGATGCTACCTTAGCTCAGTAGGTAGAGCAACTGATTCGTAACCAGTAGGTCGGCAGTCCGATTCTGCCAGGTAGCACCAAGACAGCACTAATTCTCTCTTCAATTATTCTATCTCTTTGTATTTTCTGTTTAAAATCGTGTAATCGTTTTCTTTTGTGTTTTTTTTGT
>JAZRAY010000035.1:0-4904 GCA_045634805.1 Succinivibrio sp.
TACTTCGCTCAGATAAGAGTATCAGCGAAACCAACAAGAAAATCCTTCAGAAAGCACAGCAGCAGGGCTTCTCAATTGCTATCGCCACTGGCCGACACCCAAATAGCGCAGTTCGTGTTATGAAAGAACTTGGTTGTCTGAATGAGAATTCATATGCAGTATGCTTTAACGGTTCATGTGTAGCCAGACTGTCTGACTATATTGATCATAATGATATCGTAGGTTATCCAACTGTATTTCGAACCACCGCTAACGGTAAGCTTGTAAAGGCTGTTGCCGCCTTTGCTCATTCATTCGATGGGGCAAGAGTTCACGGTTATTCTTTATCACGCGGTCTGGTTATTGAGGATCACAATCCATACACTCAGATTGAGATTGATACAGCTGAAATCGGTTTTGAGGCAATCGATTTCATGAAGATCGATGATTATGAAGAATTCTTTAAGGTCATGATTGTGGGTGAAGAGAAGCTTCTGGATAAAATCAGAAAACATCTTCCTGAACGATTGACCAGTATTTTCAATATTGTCCGTTCAAATCCTAATTTCCTTGAGTTTATCCCTAACAAATCATCAAAGGGTACCGGTCTTAAGAGTCTGTGTGTCCGTCTGGGATACTCTGTTGACAGATCTATTGCTTTTGGCGATGCCGAAAATGATCTTCACATGATTCAGACCGCTGGCCTTGGTGTTGCTATGGAGAACGGTTTTGATGTGGTTAAGGCTGCCGCTGATGTGATAACCAAGACCAATGATGAAGACGGTGTTGCAGAAGTTATTAAGAAATTTTTAAAGTAAGCTATGTTTAAACTTTCCATTTTTAAAAACGAAGATAATTCTGAAAAGCTAAGAGAGAAGTTCCACGGTGCAGACAGTCTGCCCCTGAAGGTTTCAATCAAGGCCGGCTGGAGAATGATTAAGCTGTACTGGGGCTCTAAGGACAGTCTTTTTGCCTGGTTCCTGCTGACATGCATTATTGCGCTGACAGGCGGTGCCATTTACCTTGCCAAGGTTATAAACACCTGGTACAAGGAGTTCTGGGATACTATTCAGAATTATGATCTGGAAGGTTTTAAATATCAGCTGATGGTATTTGCTATTCTTGCTACCATCCACGTTGTTGTTTCTGTTTACAACTCATATCTTCGATCAAAGCTTGCCATCCACTGGCGTAAGTGGTTTACCAGCAAGGTTATTCACGATTATATCGATGCAGATACCTACTACAAGATGCAGCTTGAGGATCGTAAGACTGAAAACCCTGATCAGCGTATTTCAGAAGATCTGAACGGCTTTGTGGGCAGCAGTATCTCCCTGATTTTAGGAACCGCATCTGACCTTGCAATGCTGGGAACCTTCGGTGTGGTACTCTGGGATTTATCTCATGCTGTAACCATGACTTTATGGAACGGCTATGAGCTTCATCTTCCTGATGGTTATATGCTGTATCTGGCATGTGCCTATGCCTTTATCGGTACTCTTCTGACTTTCTGGATAGGAAAGCCTTTAGTGAAGCTTAATTTCCGTCAGCAGCGCTACGAGGCTGACTTCCGTTTCTCTTTAATCCGTGTCCGTGAGAATGCAGAATCAATTGCTCTATACAAGGGTACTGATTCTGAGGAGAAGATTCTTAACGTAAGCTTCTTAGATGTTGTTAAAAACTATATCAAGCTGATTAAAAGAGAAAAGAAACTTGGCTTCTTTACTCTAGGCTATGCTCAGACTGCAGTTATTTTCCCAATTCTGATTTCTGCTCCTATGTACTTTGCCAAGGTAATCACCATGGGCAGCATTATGCAGATCAATTCAGCCTTTGGTCGTGTGCAGGATTCTCTGTCCACTGTTATCAGTTCATTCTCTTCATGGGCAAGCTACAAGGCGGTAACAGACCGTCTGGCATTATTCTTTGACAGTATGGATTCAAGCTTAGGTATTCTCTGTCTTGAATCTAAGAAAGGGGAGAGCTCTGACTTTGAGGTATCAAAGCTGAATGTAAATTCTCCATCTGGTACCAATCTGTGGAAGAACATTGACTTCAAACTTGCAAAGGGTGACTCTCTGCTTATCAGAGGTCCATCCGGCTGCGGCAAGTCTACACTGATTAAGACTTTCGCAAGCATCTGGCCTTATGCTGAAGGTGATGTTGTTATTCCTAAGGATGCTAATACTCTGTTCCTGTCTCAGCGTCCATATCTGCCATTAGGAACTCTGCGTGAGGCGATTTCCTACCCGGGACAGATTTCAACTGACGGTTCAATTGAGCGTTATCTCAATGAGCTGAATCTGTCTCATCTGATTGGAAATCTTGATGTGAAGGATAACTGGTCATCAATGCTGTCACTAGGTGAACAGCAGCGTATTGCAATTATCAGAGCTCTTCTGATAAAGCCTCAGATGCTGTTCTTAGATGAGGCAAGCTCAGCAATGGATGAGAACATTGAGCAGAAGTCCTATAAGCTTTTAAAGGACAACCTGCCTGATACCATTATGATTAGCGTAGGTCACCGCTCAACACTTCTGGGTGTTCACAGATATGCTCTTTTATCTGAGGATAATGCAGAGTGGAAGTTTACTGAAGCCTCAGCTGTCTAATTGAAAAGGTCCGCGTTACTAACGCGGACCCTTGCCTTTTTGTTCGGTATCTAAGTTTTTCTAAGAGCTATTTCCTGTTAAGTTTCTTGCTCAGTTCTTTCATAAAGTTTTGTCTTTCTTCTGAGAACTGATTATTTGTCACAGTGTTACTCTTAACATTTGGATTGTTGGCAGGAGACTTTTTATCATCCGGAACACTGAATTTACAGTCGAAGCTGGTAATCTTAGGACTGTTAGGCTCCCTTAGATCAATCTTCAAGGCAAGTGAATTCTTAGTAGTTGCCAGTAAAGAGTTTCCATCTACCTCATTGCGAATACCAATGGTGCATTCTGCTTTAAGTTCAACACCAACAATCTTGTTTCCATCTTTGATTGGTTTCAAATCATATCTAAGATCTAAACCCTGGGTGAATGAAATTGAATCATCAATTTCTTCAGGATTGTCTGTAGGCTGACGGCCACCGATGAGGTTCTCTGGCACCTTACTGTTGTAGTCCATTTCATACATCTGAGGCTGTATCAGAATTGATGTTGGTGTTCCAAACAAAGTCTGACTTAGACACCAGCTGAGAAAGTAGCTGGTTTTTGGATTAGGAAACATGTCTGTCAGCTGTTTTTCTATTCCATTATAAGATTTTGGGGTGTAAATTTTTCCATCAAGATTTGTTGTCTGACGATTGTAATCTCCCTTGAACTGCTTACAGATTTTGACATTTGGATTGGTTTTGAACTCATTAGACATCTGCTCGTCGACGTATTTCTGGAATGAGTCTTTTAATGTGGTATTAATATTTTCCTGCTCTTCAGGTGTCAGCTGATCGGATGTTCTGAACTGAAGAATTCGATCTAACTTAGCATTCAGAGAAGTCATTGTCTCCTTCATCAATGCCTCTCTGACTTCTTTTGAGGTTTCTGATTTTAGTGATTCTGTCAGAAGATTCAGTGTATTAGTTATGAAGTCTCTTGCAAAGGTTGCAACCTGAGGTGAAGCTGATGCTGTTTTTGCATAGAGACTGAACTTTTCTGCTTCAATTTTTAATCTGGTTGAGTATTTTGAAAGCTTATCTTTAGTAAGTCCACTAACGTCTGCAATTGAATTACCTTCAGCGTCCTGATTCAGCAGATTAATCATGGCTTCCTCAAGTCTTGCCTGACGTTGTTCAATCTTGCTTTGTGATGAGAAAAAGTCACCAATCTTCTGAAAGATACTTCCCAGAAAAGACTGCTTCTGGATTCTTCCGTCATTGGTAACGGTTAAACTGGCGTTATTGCTGAGGGCATTAACCAGATCCGTTGAATTGGTAATTTCAGTCATAACTAATACCTCTCAAAAAGCTGAATAGAAAAACTGTTATATTTTTCCGGCTTATAAAACAATAATAATATTAACTACAATGGAATCCAGTTTGATGTATCTGAAATCTTAGGAGCACTCTCTTTAGACTCATTTTCGTTTTCATTCTCGTTCTTACTTAATTCCCGATATGCAGGATCAAGTTCCTTAATCCATTCGGCTGCCTCTAAAAAAGTTTTGCTTACAGCATTGGAGAATGTTTCCTGATTTAGTCCATTAGTAGGGATCTGATTTAATAGAGTGACAAGTTCAGCATCCGGATTTAGAGCCAATGTCATACCATGGGTTGCAATGAAGAGGTCATTTGCAGCTAAAACCTTAAGAAGAAAATCATCTCGACCGGCATCTGCGTCTGGCAGTACGGCTACCGCAATCTGAAGAATAATATAAGGGCTTCCCGGCTGATTCATTACATTCATTGTAAGAGGCCCTGCTTTGATATTTCCGCCATAGCCATTGTCCAGCATTGTGAATTCGCATTCGTTGTTTTTAGCGAAATTCTCAACTAATTCAGATAGAATTGTCATTTAAATCTCCTTACTTTTTTTACTATACCTTCAATTCTAGGTTGATGTATGAGTGTAAATATTTATCTACATCAAAATTTTTTAATAAATCTTGACTGCACATGCTGACATACTGATTTATAAGGTTTTATTTTTCTAAAGAAGCTGTTAACAATAGATGATAGAACTGTCAAATACCCTCGGATAAATCCGAGGGCTTGCTAGTCAGCATAATATAGGTACAAGCGATACCAATTGGTAATCTCCCTACACTGCCAGCATCATCGGACAATTGACAATGCCCGCTTTGAAAAAGAGTTTACTCTTAATCAGTTATTATCCTTTTTGTATCTAGGATTCTTTTCTCCTGACAGCCATCTCTTTCCAAGATTCTGAATATTCATGGCTCCAACTCTGTCATCATTGGATTTATAGCCGCATGGGCAGCTATAC
>JAZRAY010000036.1:0-4305 GCA_045634805.1 Succinivibrio sp.
ATACAGAATACATTCCAACTTTAAAAAAAAATGAAATTTATTATAATTTTTTTCAGAATATCTATCAGGAATTGGATATTAGTTGTCAGAAAGACAGAGGGATTTTCTTTAGATTTTCCCAAAAGAGAGGACCGACAGACTGATGCCCTGGAAACTACGGTCCGATGGGACCGCAGTAATTTGAAAAGCGCTCAGAATCTAGGAAAAGTCTTCTGCCTTTAAAGGAACTGGTGCTTTAAGATCACTTAAAGCTTTCTTTCCTAATACAGAATCAAGACGATAAGGCTCAAGACCTAAGGCCGGTCTTATGGATTTGACATGAGAGGCAGTAAGAACCTCTCCCTTTTTAATATCCTTAACAAGATAGATTGAGCGACGACCTGCCCTGGCACCATATTCATCCTCATGAAGATAAATACCGTCTCGTCCCATTGCGGTTATCACCATCTTTGAGTCTTTAACAAGCTTTTTAAGATCATCGGTATCCATGGAAAATGCACTGTCTACCCCGCCCTTTTTCCTGTCATCGGTGAAGTGCTTTTCAATCATATCGGCACCTAAGGCAATAGCTGCAATATCAAGCTCATCACCCAGGGCATGATTTGAAAGGCCGCTCCTGCAGCCGTATTTCTCCTTAAGATAAGGGATAGCCTTAAGATTAAACTTCTCCGGTACAGCAGGATAACGACTCTCACAGTGCAGTAAGGTTAAATCGGTAACTCCACGTTTTCTTACCACCTCAACCGCACGGTCAATCTCCTCCTCCAGAGCAAGACCTGTAGACATTACCATTGGCTTTCCAAAAGAGGCACAGTAATCGATAAGTCCTAGATCATTAAGCTCATAGGATGCAATCTTATAGGCAGGACAGCCTGCCTCCTCAAGACAGTCCACATCAGCATAGGAAAATGGAGAGCTGAAAAGCAGTATGCCGTGAGCTTTTGCATGTGAAAAAAGAGGCTTCATCCATTCACGTGGGGTCTTTGCCTTTTTATACAGCTCATAGTAGCTCTGACCTGCCCATAAACCATCCTTGAGCATGAACTCATCTCTGTCAGAGTCAATGGTCAGACTGTCCTCAGTGTAGGTCTGAATCTTAATGGCATCAGCCCCGCAGTCATGGGCAAGCTCCATAAGCTCAATGGCTCTGTCCAAAGAGCCGTTGTGATTGCCCGAAAGCTCAGCTACGATGATGGCATGATCTCTTTTTTCAAACATAAGGGATCCTTAGAATGAAGATTCTCTTAGAGCGGCAATTCTCTTATCCAGTGGAGGATGAGACATGAACAGCTCAGATAAGGTAGCAGGTCCGTTGATACATAAAGCCTGCATATAGCTCTTCTCCTTGTTAGGCTGTGGCTGAACACCACGCTTTAAAGCCTCAAGGGCACTTATCATGCACTGCTTGCCGTTAAGCTCGGCTGAGCCTGCATCAGCTCTGTACTCTCGATATCTTGAGAACCACATTAAAAGCATTGAGGCTAACAGGCCGAATACCATCTGCATAACTGAGTTGATGGTATAGAACATCATGCTTGAACCGAATGAAGGTGATCTGTCAGAGTCGGAATTGCTGCCTCTCTGAGCATTCACAATCGCAAAGGTAATGATGTATGAGAAGAAGTAAACAAAGGTGTTTAATACGCCCTGAAGCAGAGCCATGGTTACCATGTCACCGTTTTTGATATGGGAGATCTCATGACCTAAAACACCGGTTACCTCCTCCTGAGACATGGAGTTTAGAAGACCGGTAGATACAGCAACCAGCGCGGCATCCTTTGAGGCTCCGGTTGCAAAGGCATTTGGATCAGGAGAATTGTAGATACCTACCTCAGGCATCTTAAGTCCGTCCTTCTGACAGAGCATTGCCACGGTATTGACTAAAAAGGCCTCCTGAGAGTTTCTTGGAGTATCAATCACCTGTACACCATAGGCCTTTTTACACATGAACTTGGACATCATGAGTGATACAAGGGAACCGGCACAGCCAAAGACAGCACACATCACTAAAAGTGAAATATAGTCATTTGGATTTACATAGATGCCAAACAGATTCATAAGCACAGAGCCTACGATGCTGACTAATACCAGCACAGCTATCTGCATTGCAATATACAGTAAGATTCTCATTGTAGTTATTCTCCCAAAATATTATTCGTCCAGAGACTTTTCGGTAAATTCTGCTTCATTCTTATCCTCAGTGGCATTATAGGTAACACCATTGAGTCTGATATCCTTACCCTTGATATCAAGAGTGGTTGAATACACTCCATGCTTTAAGGTTACAGCACCTGACTGCATCAGATCAAACAGGCCCTGCTCATACTGAGCTGATACCAGTGAATCCACAAAAGCACGATCTGCCTTAGCATGGATTGTAGCATCAACATTCTGAGGTTTGCCTGAGTTAGGATCTAAAATCACACTGGCTCTTCCTGATGTTGAGACATTGCTTCCGGCATGTTTGAAGGACAGATTCTTAAGATTGAAGTTCACAGGCTTTGACATGGCGCCAATGATTTTCTCTACTGCCTCAGGATGACGGGCAGCCTCTATAAGAGTCTCAATCTTGAAATTGCCCAGGGTCATATCATAGTTAAGATCAGAGAGATCATAGTATGGAAGAGTCTTTGAATCCTTCTCATGAGGAAGAGCAAATTCAATGGTCATAGAACCGTCTGAGGCAATCTCTCTGCGACCTAGATAATCCTTATCAGACATGGATAAATCAAGATTTAGAGATGAAAGCTTAAAGCTGTCGCGAAGTGACGGATCACGAACCTTGTCGTTAGGACCGAAACCAATCATGTAGATAGTTGAAGTATCAACAAGGAAGGTATCAAGCTTAACATTGACCTTATCCAAGGAGACATTCTTGTTTTCAATATCCAGCAGAGGCTTTGCTGTTACCTTTAAATCAAGCAGATCCACCATAAAGGCAGGCTTGTGATTGTAAAGCTCATAGGCGCGGCACTTGATTCCTGCTGAGGCAAAACCTAAATCCAGACTGGTTTTAGAACGGCCTGAGGCATAAAAGGAATTCTCTCCAAAGCGGCATTCGCCACCTTCAATAGGAATAGTGAAGGCAGAGGTCTTAACCGCTCCGCTTCCCTTAAGCTGCCATGGATAGAAGGCAATCGCACCATCCACCTTAAGGGTTGGAATCCTCATTGTGGCAAGAAGCTCATCAATATTGCCCTCATTGTCGACCTTTGAGAAGGTTGCCTTGATGGATGAAAAGGAAAAATCAACGTTGATTTTAAATACGGTTCTGATGGTTCCAATCTTAGGTGCTGGAACATCTACAGTCAGAAGACCTTCCTTGTTCAGAATCGAGGATGAGCGTGGCTCATATGAGAAAACAGCATAATGCTGTCTTGAGTTGATTTTTGAGATGACACTCTGGATTTTAGAGTTGTAAAGATTACTTGCCACCACTAGAGCAGCGGAGAAAATAATCAGAATTACAGCTGAAAAAACAGCCAGGTATTTAGCCAATTTTTTCATCAACTTCTTTCATCCTGCAGCTTGGCTAAAAGTGCACCGCTCTCTTTGAAGGCCTCGTCAGAAAACTCGCCGAAGAATTCACGGATCTTCATGAAATTCTCGGTAAAGGCATCAACGTTCTTATCCTCGACAATCTTGAGATCAGAGGCTAAAGACTTCACAAAGTTTCTGATTAAATCCACATTGGCATCGGATGCCATGATGATATCGGCGTAAAGTCTTGGGTCCTGGGCAAAGAGTCTTCCCACCATCATAAGCTCCATTCTGTAGATAGGAGATGACAGGTCGATAAGACGCTTGAGATCCGGATTAAGATTCTTTAAGAATGAACCGTAGCTGTAGGTTCCAAAATGACGTAAGGCCTGAATGATACTCATGGCCTGATCATGATCTTTTGCGCCTGACTTGAAGATTTTAGCGCCCCAGATTCTAAACTGTTCAACCAGAAACTCTGATGCCTTCTCATCGCGCTCAGGCACAGTCACAATCACCTGCTTTACAAGGCTCTTTATATCTGGACCGAACATTGGGTGCAGACCTAGAACAGGTCCCTTGTGATATTTCATCATGGCATCGACAATCGGAGCCTTAACCGAGGTGAAGTCACAGAGGATCTGATCCTCACGTAAAAGTGGTGAAAGCTGCTTTATGACATCCACAGTCACATCGATTGGAACTGTTACAATCACAACCTTTGCATTTTTAAGATACTCAGGTGCCTTATCCCAGCCTCTGTGTCCAAAGGAGAATACTTTATAGCCTGATGCCTCAAAGTATCTTGAGAAAATACGGCCCATA
>JAZRAY010000037.1:0-1890 GCA_045634805.1 Succinivibrio sp.
CTTTCATAGAATTGAAGATCACAGGCCTTTCTATATAGAGTTGCAGCCAGATCAAGGTCAAGTTTAACGCCGTTGCCGACGGTATAAAGATAGCCTAAATGACCGCATGCGGAACCATTATTACTGTCACATGCTGAAGTAAAGATCTTTGCAGCCTTAACAGGATCTGCCTCAATGAGATCACCACGAGCAAATTCGCAGCCCAGGGCATCACACGCATCCATATCACCAGAGTTGCACTGTTTCTCTAGTGATTCTATACGTGACTGCTGTGCTATTGCTGTAGTTGACACAACGCTGACGAAAAACGTCAATATCGTTATAGAAAAGACTTTTTTCATAAAATTTCCAGGTTCAAGTTTTGCTGAAAGCAAAATATCTAGCCTGAGCAAATACCTTCATCTAAAAAAAATTTAATTTTGTATAATTTTATTTATAGTAGTAGGTACTATTAATTTTATAAAAATATATAGATATAACAAATTTGGGCAACCCAAAAATTGTGACGGAATATACTTTTTTGTTTAATTTACATCAATATAAAAAAAATGGATCCAAAAAGATCCATTTCTCAATATTCTTGTTCTAATAAGTAACAAACAGGTTTTCTATTTTCTGGTTCCAGTTAGAAGAGCCCAGCCATCCTTATCCTTAACCTTATTCATAATAAAATCACGTGAATAGGCTTCAATTACAGAATCAGCCTGTTCAGTCAGAATACCAGATAAGGCAAGTAAACCGCCGCTTTCAGTTAAATCAGCAATTATAGGTTCAAGCTCAGCTAAAGGACCTGCAAGAATGTTTGCGACAGTAATAGGAGACTTAGGCAGGTTAAGCTTCTTATCAGTTCCCATAAACAGCTCAAGTCTGTCTACAACGCCATTTCGGGTAGCGTTTTCCTTTGATGCAATCAGAGCCTGCTCATCAATATCCACACCAAGAGCATTCTTAGCACCAAGCTTTAAGGCAGCAACAGCAAGAATACCTGAGCCACAGCCATAATCTAAGACCTGCTTGCCATTTAAATCTAAAGAATCCAGATACTCAAGACATAAAGCTGTTGTAGGATGAGTTCCGGTTCCAAAAGCAAGACCAGGATCAAGCATAACCACAACGCTGTCCTTTTCATCGACACTTAACCATGAAGGACAAATCCACAGACGCTTGCCGAATTTAAGAGGCTTGAACTGATCCATCCAGGCTCTAATCCAGTTTTTATCTTCCAGATGAGTAGCCATCATAGGAATATGATCACCAAGAATAGCCTTTAAAGCACTTAGAATTGGTTCAGGATCAGTACCCTGAGCTAACAGTCCTGTAACCTCGGTGTTAGGCCATAGCTTTCTTTCACCAGGACGAGGCTCAAGAATAGGAGAATCTTCGGCATCGGTATAACTTACAGATAATGCGCCAAACTGCTCTAAAAGATCAGCAATTGTATCTGCCAACTGATTGGTGGTTCTTAATTTAATCTGAATCCAATCTGAATCGCTCACTTTATTTTTTCTCCTGAAGATTTAAGACATAACCTTTAAGGTCAAACTGATCTGACAGCTCAACTTCATCACTTGTATAGTTTGCGGACTCTTCAATAATATTATTCAGTCTCTTCCATACAATATAAGAAAGAGCACCTAATGGAATTCTTATATTGTTTTCAGAACGAATAAACTCGATTCGTCTCTTACTAATAAGGTTTATCTGAGGAATAACAACTTTTTTGTAATTAAAAACCTTTATGAAAAGAACATCCTTATCCAGCCATACAGCCTTAAGGTTACTCTTACCACCTATACCATTTAGGATAGAAATCAGGAATAAATCAGGATTCTTAATATCCTTAAGGTTAAAGCCTGAATTCTTGAATCTGCGTTTTAACTTATTCTTTAA
>JAZRAY010000038.1:0-5867 GCA_045634805.1 Succinivibrio sp.
ACCAATAAACTTCATATTAAAAGATTCCAGATGTCCCATTTCCGCACGTATTTTACCCCATTTGGTTGTTATTGGACCATTCGCAAATTCAATTAAATCAAGAGCATCTTGAATATAGGCATCTAAACTATCTAAAGAAACATAATCCTGTTCTTTCTTATTCGCAGCATTAATCTGGTTCTTTACAGCAGATCTTCCTTCGTCATTGCGTTCTGCACTGTAATTCCTAAATTCTGATGAATTGCCTTTATGAGTACCTTTCTTATAAGCACCATTACCTTTGTAAGTTGTTCCACTACCATGCTTATTGCTAGTATTTGTATTTGAGCTTGATGATGCAGTTTTTGTAGTACTCTTTGACTTAGGATTTACAGCTGAGGTACCAGCCTTTGGACTTACTTTCTTAGGTACATTTTTTGGAGTATCTTTCTTTTGTCCGAAAATAGAATTCCAAATTGTTGCTGCAGCATTTGCAGCAGGCTGGTAGATATATCGACCGTCAATAATATCGATATACTTATGATTTTCTTTCTTCCAATGGGTGCCTTTTGCGGAATGCATCAGCACATCGTTTGGAGTCATGCTTGGTTTCCACATAGTGCTCCTCCATTAATCATCGTCATCTTCATCACGATTTTGATTTTTCTTTTTCTTTGCTTCTTCTTTACGCTTTGTACGTTTTACAGGTAACATCTTTCTCTTATTCAAGCCTTTGGCCTCAATAATAGTGTTGTAGATATCTGCTCCATTATTATAGAAATCGATAGCAGCATCTGATGCAGTCTTGACATTACTGATGATGTTCTTGGCTGCATTTATCTTTGTACTGAGCTCTCTTACCTGAGATGAGGTCAGTTCATCAAGACGACGTTCATTTTCCAATCTTCTGAATACTTCCAAATATTCGTCATTTGAAATGTTACCTTTAAGCTTTGATATTGCTTTAGCATCTCCTTTACGTAGGATTTCTTTACGCTTGGCTTCAGCTTTCTCAGCTTTACGCCTTTGCTTTAACTCATGCTTCTGCTGTTTCTTCGCTTTTTTCATAGCGATTCTTTCCTGTCTAGCATTTTTTCGCATAGCACGTTTCTCAGCACGGGAATGGTCTCCATCTTTTAATGGATACGGCGGACCATTTGTAACACCCCATTGCTGACCCAAAATGCCGTGATGTTCCAGAATATCTCTGTCTATTGGCATATTGAGAATCTCAGGATTAATCATGACTGACCTCCTTATTTCTTATAGGTCTCATGCATGTATTTGATTGCTGCAGATTCTGTCATGTACATCTCTGTAATTTTGTTTCTCATGTCAGAGAGGTAATCCGGGACTTTGTCAGGTGTGCCATAACTCTTAGCGATGATTGCATAATACTGCTCAAACATCTTGTAGAGATTATCAGCATGTGACAGTTCTGTAGCGCTCATTGATACAAGCGTAGAAGACCAGTTCTGATCCATCGCACGAATTTCCATTGCGTTGACGATGTAATCCTTGGCACCATGGAGCTCTTCACAAATTTGATCATAGAAATATTGCAAATTCATTTTGAATTCTCCTTTTATTTAAGTACTGTGGGTAAGGATTTGAATTTCTGTCACCTTACATATCAGAACTTTACGTGACACTGTGCAGGACACCGCCTCACGCTCGGCGAATATAAAGTCCATGTGTTTTGTCCTCTATCTGACTCCCAACTTAACCATGAATGCGTCTACCTATTCCGCCACCGCAGTACTTAATTAAATGTTACTTAACCGCCTGCAACAGTTCCTGCCTGTGAACCTGTACCAGCCCACGCAACGAATCTGCCAAGCTGACCAAGAATGTACTGTGACTGATTAGCGTTGTTAAGCGCGTTCTCAAGCTGTACGTTCTTGTCTCTTGCTTCCTGAAGCTTATCCTGGAGCATCTGAGTCTTGATCTCACAGCAGCAAGAATCAAGTTTAGCTCCGAGCTGCATAAGCTGACCAGCAAGTGTATTTGTCTGATTTGTGATCTGTACTCCAAGGTTGTTGAAGCCCTGAATAGCGTTAATCATATTAGCGTTATTCTGGTTGATCATCGTATCAGTCTGCTCGTGAATTACCTGAGCAATGTCGAACTTGTTGTTGGCTATCTGTTCTGAAAGCCCAGCCATCTGAAGCTGCTGAGTCTGAGCGTTCTGTGAAGCGGCCAAATCAGCCTGTGTAACAAGTCCTGCAGCGGCTGCATTTCCTCCCCATCCGCCAAAACCGCCATTGTTTAAAAGCAGTAAAGCGAACACCCAGAAGAATCCTGCTCCGCCTCCCCAAGCGTCGCCATCACGACTCAAGAGGGCTACATCTGAACTCGAAAGTCCTTCCATGAATCAATTACCTCCTGTAAATGAAGCAAAGAAACATTAATAGTATCTATATAAACTCTGCAGAAGTTTATAACTGAAACATTTGACGAAGTTCATTTAGTCCATTTTGAATCTGTTCATCTGATAAACCTTTTTGCCTTGCAGCATTAAAGAAAGCAGCCTGACCATCTCCTCCATTAGCTTGGATTTGACTATAAGCTGCTTTTATTCCCGGATTGTTCATTGCCATTTGCTGGAGCATTTGTCCCGGGTTTGAACTGTTCCTGACCATTTGGAACATTTGGTTTACCTGAGTTATTGTGTTGTTTGTTCTTGGTGTTGCCATTTGGTTGTGTTGACCTGATGGCGTTTGTGAGTTCCTGAATAGCGAGCTGGACATCAGCTAATCCTCCTCTTAATTCCTGCATTTCCTGTTTGGTTGCAAAGTTATCTTCTGGTTTAGGTATTGGGTCTTCATAGAAACGAAAACGTCTAATAGTCTTGAAGTTGTTTTCATTTGTCTCAACTATGTAAAAGACATCATCATTTGTATCGAATTTCACATACCTGCCATTAGCCTGTGTTGCTAACTGATCAAGCTCTCTGTAATCACTAACCATTGGAAGGTCAGGGCCTTTAAGAGATACACCAAGTGGCTGTTGCACATTATTACCTAATGAAGTATTAGGATAAAGTGGCATCATTGATAATTCTCCTTTCAAAGTATTACTGATTATGCGGGTGGGGACTTGAACCCCACAACGTCCTAGGCGGGCCAATCGCCTTGCCTGTACACCCCTTCAGGCCTACCGCATACTTGTCACGTTTTCTTTTTGAGATTTCGAATTGTATTTTGAGCGGCCTTCAAATCTGAAAGATCACCGCCTTCTTTATCATATCCCGTCCTAGCACAGTACGTTATCTCAAAATCTACTATTGCTAAGACACCACTAGTTATTCCTTCTACAACCTCTTTTAATGCCTGGAAATTGCAATTACCAAGCATAAGAGAACGCTCAACTTCAACAAGCTTAAGTTCAAGCTCAGCCTGCTTCTTTTTTATAGCTTCGATCTCAGCTTCCATATCATCATTAGGTTTTCTTGTAAATCTATAAAAAGCATATAAGAGACCTATTAATGTACAAAGATTAACAGCTGTCTGAAGCCAAGGTAATATTTGCTGAATCATACATTATCCTCCCCAGGATCGACATGAACATTCATCCTAAATTCATACTCATTAACCAAATGTTCAAGAGCTTCTTTGACAGCTCCTGTTGTTGGGGTATCGAATGAGAGGCGAACCTTTGCATACATATAAGGTTTAACCATATTCAGGATGTGTGTATCTGTTGTAAAGTCAGTCCAGAGAGCTGTAGCATCTTCTATTGAGTATGCTTCATTGGGTCCCACCCCAAGCTGATTAAGAACTGAAAAAACACCGTTAATATGCATGACAATATCAGAATCGAATGGTGATTCTTCCGTAGGTTCTAAACCTCCCAGCTGTTTCTTGACCGACATTAATATGCTATCTGTGATTGTTGACATAATCAGATCTCCTTAAGAAACTGAGACATCATGTAACCGATAGCACCGGAGGGAGTTTTAACTTTTTCCCAACCAGAATAATTGCTATCAAGAAGTTCTACTTCAGCATTTGCTGACATAACAGTTATTACATCCGCATCCTTACTACCAAATTTGCGAACATTAACTCTTGTTGCTCCAATTACCTTAGCTTTTCTTATAGCAGGTTCTTCCACTTTCTGTTCTTCAACTGGTGTTTCTTCCTGAGGAGTTTCTGCTGTCTCTTCAACGGCCTGAACTTCTTTGATTTCTTCCTGAACAGGCTCATTTACTGTCTCCTCTTTCTTTGGTTTATTGTAAAACTTTCTGTAGTCTTTGTTTTTGCTCATAGTTTTATCATCCTTTCGCATTTGGATATCTGTGACGATTTGCTTTATTCACTGCTTTCTTTGCTAACGCCTTCTTTTTGCGTTCATATTCTTTCTGTTCATCCTGATATTTTTTACGATTAGCTTCTGCTCTGTCTGCTGCTGATTTTGCTAAGGCTTTCTTCTGTGCTTCATATTCCTTAGCTGATACCTGCATCTTTGAATGATCATATACAGCTTTGGCCATATCGTATTTAGCATTATGCACAGAAGCAACTGTACCAATAGGATCATTAACAAATTGTTCAACAAGCTGTTTTCCTCTGTCGAGCAATGAGGGTCCCTGCTTCTTCTTTTTCTCAGCAGCTTCTTTTCTTTCAATCTCATCTATCTCATCATCATAAACAGATTGAACTGTTTTTCCTAAACCATTCTTGTCGTTTCTCTCAGCTCGTCTTTTAGCTATTGCTCTCTGGTGAGCATCTTCATTTTGACTGACTTTATGTTTTTTATCAGCTGTGTTGTCATATTCATATACGTAATGACCATTGTCAATTCGAATATATTTATGATCTTTCCAATGAGAACCTTTTGCTGAGTGCCATAATTCATCTGAACTAACTGTTGGTTTCCACATAACTACCTCCAAGGTATTGTATCATTAGGTTTCCTCTGAACTAGTTTCATAGAATCGGGATAATCCTCATAACCATAGTGAAGAGCATTATGAGTTTTATGTGATACGCATATGAGATACTCAGGATTGAATATTTCTGGTCTTTGTTCTAAGACATCATCAATGGTTATAGGATTCATATGGTGGATTATTACGTTACCACCTATTGGATATCCATCTAACCCAAGATCACAGCCATCATCTCTTAGAATCACCTGATCTCTAATTTTTTTCCAGTCTGGTGATCTGTATAGAGCTTGGTTTAAATATCTATCGTAACCAAATGTTTCTATACCGACTCTTCCCTTAAGCATAAGGTACTCGAATCGTGCGTCGAATGTCTGGAGCTTTGATAATTCGGAAAATGTTCTATCTCTCGTCATAGTCATCTTCCTCTTCATCTGATTCACCAGCATATCCTTTAAATGCATGGATAGCTTCTGCAAATAATTCCTCAGATTTCTTCTGTGATTCTAGTGCCTCTGCTTTTGCTGTAACTAATTTCTTTTCCTCTTTAAGAATTTCTTTCTTAAGTCTAGCTTCGGTAGATCCGAGTTTTAGAAAATGGACAGTCTCTGCTGACGTTGCTGTTCCATTCCTTAATCTCTGCTCAACTAAATCCATAGCAAGTGCTGTAAGTTGATTCTCACGTCCTTCTACTGTAGCTGCTGGTTTCATTTTCCTATTGTTTAAATTATTTTCGCTGGTGTTGCGATCACTTCTCCTCATGTTAATTCTCCTTTCGATATTGTTCTAAAGACTTTTTGTAGAGATATAGTCCATTTACTAAGGCTTTGTGCACTGAGGAAGTGGTGCGCAAAGAGAAAGGAAGAGCCATTGTGTCACCAGTACAATAACTCCGCAAATGTCTATACCCCTACAAAAAGCCTTTAGAGGGTATAAACCCTAAATATAATTTTACCTCTGGGGAAATCTGAAAGAAGTCGGATCGTAGCCATGTCGT
>JAZRAY010000039.1:0-8727 GCA_045634805.1 Succinivibrio sp.
ATATATCTTAAAGAATTTCTTTACAATAACTGTTAGAATATAGGGATTATAATATGGCTTGGAGAAAACTGTTTTGATATTTACAAAAACATTAAAAATAAGAATTAATGTACTCAACTTTTGCAGTTCAATATTAACTGATAAAGGTTATAAAGATGCGGTCTAGCACCACATTTGCTGTTTAAAAATCAATTTCTTTAACTTTCTGAAAAGTAAGGTAGGATGGAAGGTTTTGAGCTAGAAAAAAGCGTTCTTTTCTGTTTAAAAACAAGCAGATAGATGCGATAAAAAAGGCGTTTTGTGTTATAATATTTCTTGGAAAAACAACAATATAACAACAGAAACGCCATGAACAATATACATCAAAACTCTTCAGATTCAAAACTATTTTTAACCTTTTCTTCAGTTCTTTCTAAAGATTGCCTTAATATCTCCAGACTTCTAAGTCAGAGTGGCTTTAGAAAACGTTCTGGTGTTGGTGTATTAGTTTTATTCATGGCATTGATTGAATCTGTTCTGTCAGGTGCAAAATCGCTGCATGACAGATATTCTCTCAATTACGTTGCCAATCCTGAGTGTAGCTACCATGCACTGATGAGATTTGTCTCCAACAGCAAACATAACTGGTCTTTACTGATGTTACTGACAGCTAAAGCAGCTATCTCCAGAATCAGGGCTCTGAATAATAAAGACCATATCAATACATTATGTGTTGATGACACAATCATAGAAAGAGCCAGATGCAAAAGAGCAGAAGGCCTTTGCAGAACCTTCAATCATGTGATTGGAAAAACTGTTAAAGGTTATACTAATCTGCTTGTTTCATGGAATGACGGTTATACCTCAATTCCAGTTGCATCCGAGTTGTTAAGTTCCAACAAAAGCTCTAATGTCATCAGGGCTTATGATAAGAGCATTGATAAAAGAAGTGCTGGTGGAAGACGCAGAGCAGATTCTCTTACAAGAAAGCCTAAGCTGCTTATCAAGCTGTGCAAGGGAATTCTTAACAAAGGAATCGATGCCCAGTATGTACTGATGGACACCTGGTTCTTCTCTGATGCTCTTATAGCTTCTTTAAGAGAACTCTCATTGGAATCCATATGCATGATTAAGAAAAATCTAAAGTTTTCTTTTGTTGGAGAATCTCAAACAAAGAATCTTAAGCTGATTCTTAAATCCACACATCAGCGCTGTAATACTTCTCAGATTATCAGTTCGGCCATTGTTCAGACAAAGACAGGACAGAGAGTAAAGCTTGTTTTTATCAGAAACAGAAACAACCGAAAAGAGTTCATTACTCTGCTCTCAACTGACATAGGGCTTTCTGCAGAAAAGATAGTTGAACTTTACTCCAGACGCTGGAGCATAGAATGCTGCTTTAAGGCAGCAAAACAGTACCTTGGACTATCCTCTGAATGTTTTGGCAGAGACTTTGACACCATCACTGCTTTAAACCGAATAGCCTATATAAGATTTGCCGTTCTTGAACTCATCAGAAGACATCAGGATGATCCGAGAAGTCACGGTCAGTTATTCCGTGATGCCTGTGATGAGATAAAGACCATTCCATTTATTGATGCTCTTGAATCTCTGTCTGTCTGCTTTGAGTCTATAGTTACAGAGCTTGATAAAGCTGGCTGTATTGTAAAAGGAAAGCTCAGAGAGGCTTATGAGATCGCAAAAGCAATCATCAATGACTGGTATGACGCAATAGGAGATTTCATAGGAGAACTACTGAAATC
Source organism: Succinivibrio sp. (assembly GCA_045634805.1). GTDB lineage: Bacteria > Pseudomonadota > Gammaproteobacteria > Enterobacterales > Succinivibrionaceae > Succinivibrio. Next base: position 1,743 of record JAZRAY010000039.1, read on the forward strand.
ATCCATATCACAGAGTTCATAAAGTTAAAGAAATTGATTTTTAAACAGCAAATGTGGTGCCAGACCGCATTTAAACAAAGATTTTTAGTTAAAATCGAAACGCAAAACTTGAGTTAATAAGATTCTTTCTTTTTGAATCACAGAATTTGTGGTGCCGAAGATAAGGACTTTTTATATTTTTTTTCATACCTAGGATCTTAAGAAATTTATTCTAGGATCCGCATAAATTAAAGGATATGCAACTGTTACAAGTTGCGATCCGTTGCTGAATTAGTTCAGCATAAAAAGTTCTTTAAAAATTTGATATATAGATCAATGTGTTAATAAAATATACAGAGCTTTATTCTGATATTTTGCAATTGTTTTATCCGTAAAATTGGATTTTTGTGAAAAGGTTGAAATGTGGTTGATTTGAAAGGAATTAATTGATTTATGGTTTTCTGTTTAATATAATTAATGTGTTCAAAATCAAAGAATTAAACAAGAAAACCATGGAACAATTATCTCTATTTTTATCAACTCTGTCAAACGATTTTCAAACATCTAAAACCAATCTTATTGATATTCTTTCTAAAAAGCATATTGCAAGCCTGTCATACGATACTAAAGCCTGTATAAGAAACCGTAAGTTTTCCTTTGCTGATTATCTGCTTGGTGCTTTAACTATGATGAGTAGTTCAATCAGGGAGTCTGAGTTTACTCTGAATTCTTTTCATATGAACTATAACAGTCATCTTGGTGATGAGTTTAAGATGACTCATAAATGCATTCATAAGCAGCTGGATTCTGAAGAAAGCCTAACTCTGATTAAAGCTCTAGTGGTTCAGGTTATGTCTCTGGTAAGCAAGAGATTAGCTAAGCAGATTAAAGCGCATCTAATGGAATCTTTAAAGGATTTACTTTCTCTTTTAAAGGTTAAGGACATTGTTCTTATTGATGGCACTGAACTGGACTTACGTAATTCCTGCGCAGATAACTTTGAGTGCAAAGGAAAAGGCAGAGACAGACTTGATGGTTCATCTGCAAGACCAGGTCTCAAGCTCCATGTTGCATATTCGCTTTGTAAGCAAAGCTTTATCTATGTTGAGGTATCTGATTCTGTTGCCTCTGAAAGAGACAGAGTCTACAGAGAATACCTTCAGGACTGTCTGGTTATTGCTGATAGAGGTTACATCGATGAAGAGCTTGAGCAGACTCTGATAAAAGCTGGTGCTCAGTTTCTTATTAAAGGCAGAGCGAATACCAACGGAACCATCATCGATGCTTATGCCGATGACGGTTCAAGAATGAAGCAGTACATTGGTAAAAAGCTTAAAGATATCCCTCATAAGATGAATGTAGATGTAACCATCAGAACATCAAAGGGGAATACTTTAAGGATTATTCGTCGCTACAATCCTAATGGGAAGAACAGAGATAAAATCTCTGTTCTGCGAGCAAGTGTCCATCGCAAGATTGCAGGAGCTAAACAGCTTTACCTTCTGTACAGAATCCGCTGGAACATTGAACTGTTCAACAAAGCAGCAAAGAGTGGCTGTAACCTTAAGAGCATTAACTCAAGTAAGAAGAACATCATTCTTATTTTTATCCTGCTGTCATTACTGGTTTCGCTTATAAAGACTTATTGCGCAGCGAAGACAATGATAAGGCATAAGATTGATGATTTGTCCTTACTTAAAGTCCATACATACAATGTCCTATACGAAAAGCTTTTATTTGCCTTTGCATATAGAAACAGATCAACTATATATCAAGTTTTTAAAGAACCTCTCGGTGAGATAGCTCTGTGCTGTAAACGCTCAAAGCCATCTCAACGAGATCGATTGTTAATTAAAGATCTGCCATTACTTTTGTGGCAGATCGTGAACCAACCAGGATTTAAAAGAAAAATCTCTTAAGGACTGGGTATGATTTTTTTATTAATTCTTATTTTTAAATAATTTGTCCTGGAGTCTGTTCTGAGAAGAAAAAAAGGCCAGAGTAAAAACTCCGGCCTTAGGTTACAAAAAAGCTTTTTATGTATTAAACCTTAATCTCTTTAACCTCATCTAAAAGTTCATTAAGAAGACTTACAGATTCAGATACACATAGTTTTGCCTCATCAACCTCTGTGGTCAGGTTTTTAGCCATCTCGGTAATACTCTGCATATTTGTAGAGATTTCAGCTGTTGCTGTAGTCTGCTGTTCTGCTGCAGTTGCAATCTGTGTAATCTGAGAGTTAACTCCTGCAACCTGATCTGAAATTGAGTACAGAAGACCAGATACGGAAGAGGTTCTCTGAGCCAGACTGTTCATGGTCTCAAGACTTGATAGAATTGACTGGTTTGCATCGTTGGCATCATTCTGAATCTGTGACACCATGCTGATGATTTCCTGGGTAGAGGAGCTGGTTCTTGAAGCAAGAGAACGAACTTCGTCTGCCACAACCGCAAAGCCCTTACCGGCTTCACCTGCACGAGCAGCTTCAATTGCAGCATTCAGTGCAAGCAGATTGGTCTGAGAGGCAATTTCCTCAATAGTCTGTACTATGGTTCCAATCTTCTGTGACTGATCAACAAGAGCCTGAACATGAGCCGCATCCTTTCTTGATTTCTCAACCTGCTCATGGATACCGGAAATAGTTGATTCAACCTCAGCAACACCCTGATTGGTGGTGTCATTTGACTGGTTGGCTGAAGCGGCTGCACTCTCGCAGTTTTTAGCGATATCACCTGTGGTTGATACCATTTCATCTGATGCTGCGGCAACTGTCAGAGCTCTGTTCTGTGTATTCTGTGATGATTCGTTGATACGGAAGGTAACATCGTTGATGGCGGTGATTTTCTCCTCAATTGAGAAGACCTTGGTTTTAATGTGTCCAACAAGTGTATTCATCTGCTGGCGCATGTTCTCGATTCTCTTTAAAAGAGTTCCGAATTCATCCTGTCGTCTGGAGTGAGTTTCATGAGTGAGATCGCCGCTTGCAATTCTGTCTGCAGCACCAACAGCCTGCTTAAGTGCTGAAACGATACTTCTTGAGAAGAGCAGGGCAATAGAGACTGCGATAATGACTGCTGCAACAGATACTACCAGAATAATAAGAATAGGAGTGCTGCTTGCGATGGTATCAACTTTTCCTGTAGTCTGCTCAATCTGATGTCTTGTGATTGAAAGGGTATGCTTTTTAACATTTTCACCGACTCTAAACAGGCTCTTCTCATAAAGAATCGGAGCCATTGGTGCGTTGATTCCCTTTAGAGTTGGCAGGAACTCCTCGTTAACAACCTTTATATACTGTTTTACATTTTCAGCGATCGGATCAACGTCTTTGCGGTTGTTGGTATCGGTTTTATCGATAAAGTCTGTAACTTCCTGCAGAACAGCCATTCTGCGCTGCAGCTCTTCTTCCTTCTGAGGATTTAAAGCCTGCAGATCACCCTGCAGCTCAAAACATATATCTTCTACATCCAGCATTGAGGTGTAGATTTTACTTACAGCCTCATATCTGGTGCCAAGAATAAAATGAACGTATTTAATGACGTCATTGGTTTTGAAAAGCTGAATCAGAGAAATAGCGGAAATAAGAATTGTAAAAATAATAATAGAGAAGAATGCCGATACAAGTTTCCCTCGTACGGACATTTTGCTAAAAATAGGCATTTTTGAAGTTCCTTTGATTTGATGTTGTAATTTATAACCTGCTGATTATACATAACTTTATATAAGAGGGATTATTTCTTAACGATAAGGTTGAGATGCAGATCATTATTTTTGATAAGTTTTATATAATTTTTGTATTTTACAGATTTGGCTTTTAAATCATTTTTGAAGGAGGAAATTGCAGGGATGTCGTTAAGGCGGAATTAAGTTTTTCTATGTTTTGCGTATAAAAAAGCTATCAGTCTTTTTATATGGACTAATAGCGTTTTTTGCCTGATGGATTTTTATTAAGGTCTTAGCCTTTAATTTCTTGCTCAGATCTATGATAGTCCTGACAGCATTGATAGGGAGCTGTTTTCAGTCTCAGTAGTGCTTTCACTTACTTCTCCGTCCTGAAGATATTTCTTCCAGTAACGAAGAGTCTTTAGAAATACAACCAGCTGCTCTTCAAATTTTTCGTATACGATGTCTTCACTTACTATTCTTGTAAGAGTAAAAATATCTCTCTGCTCATCGTAACCGATACTGCCGTAAGCTGTTCCATGGCCTAAATGATTTGCATCCATGAATATCGCGAAGTATTTATTTCTTTCATCCTCTTCAACTCGGCCGATTTCTGCGACGATAAAAAGATTGCCATTTACATTCTCGAAAAGCACGTCATCATCGTCGAATAGAACTCCACAGGTATTATCTTCAGTAAGAGAAAGATCACTGATATTTAATTTCTGTCCCAGTTGATGAATGAGTTCTGCACAGCTCATAAATACTCCTTTTAGTAGGTGTTTTTAATTTCCAGCAAGAGCTTTTGTTTATATGCTGAAAAACGAAACCTCTTCCTGTATATTATAGCCACATTATCTATTTGTAGGTGAAAAGACCGTAAATGCAGATCACAATATGTAATTATATTCGGACTTAATTTCCATAATTGATTTCTAGAATACATTCATAAATCGAGCATTAACTGCCCCGCAATGCAGCGGGGCAGAGAAGAGGTAGGTACTATTCATCATCCTCATCGTCCGGTTTACCGGAAACATAATAAGGATCATTTTTAAGCAGATTTCTTCCCTCATCAAGAAGCGCATCAACTTCATCAGTCAGCATCTTTAAGAATTCAATACCGTGAAGCTCTTTATCGGAACCTTCTGCAAAGAATTCTTCATTCTTAGGATTCTGTAATGCCTTAGAAATTAGTAGAGCTGCAAAATTAGCATCTTCTGGGGCACCGGTTGAGCCATGGCTCTTTAAAACAGCTTGTATTGGAGCATGGTCAGAATTAATTTCACTCAGGACACCGTTGTATATTTTTATAGCGTAATATGGCAAATAAACCTGAAGCGTATTATCTTTTAATCTAAGCACGTTTGTCTTATTAACTGCATCAATTGATTCTTGTCCAAAGTTTTTCAGGGTCATTAAGTAGTTTTTTACATTATTTGGAACAACAGCTTCATAATTTAAACTGCCTGATACATCAAGATATCCCATGTATTTGTCTTTATCTATAAAATTCGCTTGTATACTTTCGTAGGAATCGAAGATACCTTTATTTGAAGACATAATCTGATTATTATCTTCCTCTATTTCTTCTGGGTTTTCCTCATCAATACCTGCTTCATTCTCTTCTTCTATGTTATTGTTTTCCTTTTCATCCTCTTTTATTTCCTGCTTTACCTCTACCTCTTCACCATCACCTATTTCAAAGTTTAAGTCTTTCAAAAGAGCTTCTTTAGGCAATTGATCCATCTTTCCATTTTCTTCGTAGAGCATTAGGTTTAGAGAGTATTCCACTGCTACTAACAGGTCTCTCTGCTTTCTTAAATCGTTAGTTTGTTCCAGATAAAAATTGTATCTATAATTCTCATGGTTGGATCTTAGGCTTGCTGTCACGAGTAAGGCTTTTATTGCATTGTCAGAGAGTTTTTCTACATCAATACGACGACCTTCTTCCCAGGTTAACATATTCTTAACGAGCTTATTAGCCTTCTCTCTTCCTACAAAATTGAAGAAACCATTAATCATTTTACGAAGAGGTTTCTCTAGAGATGTACCTTTAATTCCACCTTCAAGGAAACTGTCCTTTTTATCTAATTGTGTTAGATCCTCTGGAATTTGCATCCATTTATCAGCGTATTTAAAGTCTTCATCAAGTTCATTGTTAATACCCTTTTTTTCGATACCTGTTATGAACTTTAATTTGCTGTCTTCCTCTGGTTCTTTAAACTTATAGTTATCTATTTCTGCCTCTTCCTTTTCATCTATAACAGGCTTTTCATTTATGAGATTATTTTTGATAACTGTTTTCTTTGAGTTATCTATAATTTCGTTATTGATTGGTTTCTCACCAGGCATACCAGTGTTGTTCTGATTTAAAGGAGCTGTATTCTGACTCTTGTTGGCACTATGAACCAGAGAATAGATTCCCCATCCGATACCGAACAGACCTCCTGTAAGAATGGTTGCAACAATCTTTACTGCCAGACCAAGTTTTGAGCCGCTTTTCTGGGCATTTCTTATCTCAGGATTCTGCTCTCTATTCTGGATCTGATTGTTATCCTGCTGTACGTAATTGGCATTACCTGAACCTGTGCCATTGATTTTATCTGTCATAATCCGGCCCTCATCTTATTTAAATCAGAACGGTATCTGTATGTCGCTTTCAAAAAAAAGTTAGTGTACTATGAGTATAGTTTTGTTTTGTAAGGTAGGGGAAAACTTTGTATATTATGATCACATTTAGAAAAAATAAAAAAAATTTTTTGATCCAAAAATAGAGGAAAAACTATCTGAAATAACTAATTGAAAGCTAGCCCCGCAGGGTTGCGGGGCAGGATTGAGTATTTATTATTTCTTCATATTCAACTTTGAGCTAAACGTGAGCAGGTGCATTTTTAAGCAGATTTCTTCCTTCATCAAGAAGAGCATCAACTTCATCATTCAGCATCTTTAAGAATTCAATACCGCGAAGCTCTTTATCGGAACCTTCTGCAAAGAATTCTGCATTCTTAGGATTCTGCATTGCCTTAGAAATAAGCAGAGCTACAAAATTAGCATCTTCTGGGTTGCCACTTGATCCATGGCTCTTTAAAACAGCTCTAACTGGATCATGGTCATATTGAAGTTTACTCATGACAGCGTTGTAAATTTTTATTCCGCAAGCCCTCAGTTGAAAGTCAAGCGTATGTTTTATGTGTATTGCGTCATTTGCTTTATTAACTTCATTAATCGATTCCTGTCCAAAGTTTTTCATGTTCATAAAGTAGTTTTTTACTTCCTTAGGAAGAACAGCTACAAATGTACTATGTTGAGTTAGTACATCAAGAAATCCCATGTATTTGTT
>JAZRAY010000040.1:0-4100 GCA_045634805.1 Succinivibrio sp.
AACTAGTATTCTGTTTTATAAGGATTTTTTATTCTGAATCCTTTTTTGAATGCAACACAAAGTGTTGCATCTGTTCTCAGGCGCAACAACTAGTCTTTCTGGCTGGCCTTAAGTTTTCTGTAAATGGTGCTTCTGTCTATTCCAAGGGCACGAGCAGCTCTGCTGATATTGCCTTCTGCCTTTTCTATTGCCTGTTTAATGCGTTCGGACTCATCAAGAGGCTGAAGCGGTATCAGCTGATTTTCACTCTCCTCTCCAAAATCCCTGTCATCCCAGTAGGTCATAAGCTGCTGGGCTGTAATTTCCTTCTGCTTGGTGACAATTACCATTCTCTCAATGAAATAACGCAGTTCTCGGACATTTCCAGGCCAGTTATATTTATCAAGAAGGCTTAGAGCATCCTTTGAGAAGGTTCTAATACGGTTATGCTTTGAGCAGTAGTGAGAGAGAAAATACTTTGAGAGTACCTGTATATCTCCGCTTCTGTTTCTAAGAGGAGGAACCTTAAAGGTCAGAACCTTGAGTCTGTAGTAGAGATCCTGTCTGAACTCGCCCTTTTTTACCTGTTCTGCAAGAGGTTTATTGGTGGCGACAATGATTCTGACATCAACCGGAATATACTTGTCATCGCCAAGTCTCATAACCTGACGTTCCTGAATTACACGAAGCAGTCTGCTCTGTGCGTACATCTCCATTTCAGAGATTTCATCCAGGAATATGGTTCCGTGATGAGCCATTTCAAAAAGTCCGGCCTTACCTTTATGTTTGGCACCGGTAAAAGCTCCCTCAACATAACCGAACAGCTCACTTTCCAGAAGATTTACAGGTAGCGCTGCACAGTTAATCGCTACAAAGGGGCCGTTCTTTCTTGAGGAGGCGTTATGTATGCTCTGGGCGAAAAGCTCTTTTCCTGTACCTGATTCACCTGTAATCAGAACAGTGGTATCAACTGCTGCAAATTCACGGGCCAGTCGTTTGGTCTCTGCTATTTCTGGTGAGTTGCCGACCAGATCGTCAAAGCGGTATTTTGCATAGAACTTGTTCTTGGTAACCTCGTTACGAACCTTGATTTCAGTTTCCTGAATCTTGGTGACATCCATTACGGTAATAACAAGACTTAATACATTTGAGTTAACAATTACCGGCTCAATTCCGAATGCAATCCATTTTGAGCTAAGCTCTACGAGGATATCCTGATAGCTCTCCTTTCTGCTCTCACAGTTATCAAGAGCTGTATACAGCTCATTGAACTGAGGATTATCGGATAGTACCTTTCTGAGATCTAAGCCTTTTACCTCGTCAAATCTGATATTAAAAAGGTTCTCTACCTGAGAGTTTACGTACTGAATTTTCCTGTCGCGGTTAACATAAATTACGCCTTCACGCACTGAATTAACCAGAGTAATGAACTCTTCGGTGTGTCTTCGCTCGTTGTTTTTGGCAAGGATAACCTTCTGTGCTGATTTAAATGCCTCTCTTAAGGCACAGTCTCCTGACTCAACTACCTGTGTTATAAAGCCTTTTTTCGCTCCATAGGCCATTGAGGTAGCACCACCCATGAGAATATCTGTTGATTTTTTAGGGATGGTGTCAATGATTCTGGTGATATCTTCAGGTGCTTCAAGCTCGTAGATTTCAAGCTCGATTCCCATTATCCTGCTTAATCTCTGGATATCATTGGACATATTGCTGAAAGCAAGATAGGTGATTCTCGGATGCTTTGTTCCTGAACGAATTTTTGCCTCGAAAAATGCCTGAGCCAGATCCTGTCCTGTTACCATGATTTCTATAACCGGAACAGAGAGATTCTCCTGCATAAGCATATGGGCGATACCGTATCTTGAGATGATTGCATCGATGCTTTCTGTCTTATCCAGAGCTCGGGCAAGGGTAATTGCCTCATCAATATCGCATCTGTAGAAATCAACCTGATCCTCAAGATTAAGTTCCCGACATATTTCCTTGCTTCTTTTTATAAGCCTGTTATCAGGAAGAATGAATGCTATTTTGGTCATAGAAGTTTCCGTAGTGTTGCAAATATACAAATGTGTTGCAGAAATTGTATCAGTTTGAGCTAATTACTCTGATTTATAAGGTAAAAAATGAGATACAGTGCAACACTTTTTACTTTTGAAGAAGGTCGGATGAGGAGAAGTACTTAAACAGAAAGGGCTGACAATAAAAAGGGAGAGCAGTGTAAAACTGTTCTCCCTTAATGGATTGCTAATTAAATTAAACTCTGAATCTTTCCACCATATCTCTTAGTGAGTTCAGATTATGCACAGAATCGTTAACCATTTCCTGTGCGTTGTTAACCATTGAACGCAGATCCTGAGATTCTCCAGTGATTCCCTGCATATTTGTGGAAATCTCTGAAGTCGCAGTTGTCTGCTCTTCTGCTGCGGTCGCAATCTGGGTAATCTGACTGTTAACACTTGATACCTGATCGATGATGCTGCCGAGCATTCCCTGAATGTTGGTTGTCTGACCAGCCAGAGAGTCCATGTTCTGCAGAGACTGAACCATAGATTCATTAGCATTGTTTGCATCATTCTGAATCTGGGTTACCATCTTGATGATATCCTGAGTTGAGGTTGCTGTTCTTGAAGCCAGAGCACGAACCTCATCTGCAACCACAGCGAATCCCTTACCGGCTTCACCTGCACGGGCTGCCTCAATAGCGGCATTAAGAGCCAGAAGATTGGTCTGTGATGCAATATCCTCAATGGTCTGAACAATGGTTCCGACTTTCTGAGACTGATCTACCAGAGCCTTAATCTGATCAGCATTCTGTCTTGTGGCTTCAACCTGTGCCTGAATGCTCTCAATAGTACCGTTGATTTCACTTACACCCTGTTCAGTTGTACTGTTTGCATGCTCAGATGCTGAAGCTGCACTCTGACAGTTCTTTGCAATATCACCGGTTGTTGAAACCATCTCATCAGATGCGGCTGCAACAGTAACAGCCTTGCTTTCGGTGGTTTCTGCAGAGTTATTGATTTTTATGGTGATATTATTGATTTCGTTGAAATCAGTTACAGCCTTGGCTACTGAGTCCTTAATCTTAGAAACAAGATCATTTAATTCCTGACGCATTGCATCGGTTGCTCGAATCAGTGTTCCAAACTCATCCTTGCTGTTGGATTCAATCTTATGGGTAAGGTTACCATCTGCAATTTCTGTTGCAGCCTTAACTGCCTTATCCAGATTGTTAACGGTGTAGTTGGTAACCGCATATGCGATTATAACCGCAACAATGCAGGCAAAAATCAGAAGTCCCAGGGTGCAGTAGAAAGGAACCATTGAAGTATTTGATTCAATGGCCTGTCCTGCAAGCTGAAGATGAGCCTCTCCAAGTTTTGACTGATTGGTTTCTGCAATTTCAAAATTAGGATAGATTACCTTTCTGTAGATGTTGGTAGCTCTCTCCTGATCCTTTTCCATAACTGCAGGTAGGAATTCTGAATTGAATGCCTCGTTAATTGCGTTAACAGAGCCTTTAATTGCATTGGTAATCTGAGGATCTGTCTTACCGGTCATTGCCTTCATGGAATCAACAATGGTCTGAACTGCCCCCTTAAGCTCATCGACCTGGCTATCACTTAATGATGCTACATCCCACTGATAGTTGAAGAAAAGCTTTGATGCCTTTGTAAGAGCCTGCTGTCGATTATAGGTTCTGCCATGCTTAACGTTGATAATCTCATTAACATAGGCAGAGGCATTGTTGAAGTTATTCATAATGACAAGGGCTGTGAGACCGATTATCAGAGTGAATAATATAACAAGGAAGAAACCGCCCATGACCTTAAGTTTTACTGACAGTTTATTAAACATCTAACACCTCATCAGGTAACTGTTTTGTAACAAAACAAAATCCTTCTCAGCTAAGAGAATTTTCATATAGACAAGTATAGGTTGTAATTTGAAATTATTTTTAAATATCGGCTTACTAATTGAAAACTTTATTAAATTTTTTCAAATTACCAGAAAACGTATTTTAAGAAAATTCTGTTTTTTTACCTGTATATTCTTTTTAAAACAAAAGGTTATACTGTTTTTTCACAAAAAATGAAATCCTAGGAAAAAAGCTGAAAAAA
>JAZRAY010000041.1:0-4848 GCA_045634805.1 Succinivibrio sp.
GGTAATTCTCTTGAAGAGATGAGAAAGTATGCAAAGATGACGGGAGATACCTTTATTACAACCGAAGTAAGACTGGCACAGGGACATTACAGAGGATTAAGAGAAGATGGAGGTATTCTGAGTATTTATACTTCTGTTACCTCTCATAAGATTTTAGGCGCCGAGCTGTGTGCTTACAAAGGTGATAAAATAGCAAACTTCCTGGCACTGGCAATGGAAAACAACTATACCGTTGAAAAGCTTTCAGAATATAATTTTGCAAATCTGTCAGCAGAGTCTGCAATTGGAATTGCAGCACAGAATGCAGTTGAGAAATTAAAGAAAAGTAATAAGTTTAGAGTTCATTAAAAATGGAAAAAACAATTGTTTTAGCATCTGCAAATGAAGGAAAGGCTAGAGAGTTTAGAGCAATCCTGGAGCCATTAGGATTTAAAATTGTTCTTCAGTCTGAGCTTGGAGTTAAATCCCCTGAGGAAACCGGAAAAAGCTTTATTGAGAATGCTATTTTAAAGGCAAGATATGCTGCAGAGAAAACCGGTATGTGGGCTTTGGCAGATGACTCTGGTTTATCTGTGGATGCTCTAAACGGTGCTCCTGGAATTTACTCAGCCCGTTTTTCAGGCGGTGATGACAAGAGCAATAATCTAAAGCTTCTAGATTTAATGAAGGATGTTCCTTCCGATAAAAGAACTGCAAGATATTACTGTGCCTTATGCCTTGTAAGACATAAGGATGATCCTGTACCTCTGACTGTATTGTCTTCATGGGAAGGCTCAATTGGCTACAAGGAAATCGGCTCAGGCGGTTTTGGCTATGATCCTTTATTTATGGTAACAGGTCGTCAGTGTACTGCCGCTCAGCTTCCTCCTCAGATTAAGAATCTGATTTCACACAGAGGAAGAGCTCTGGCTGCTTTAACTTATAAACTAGAGCACAATCTTTCATGACCTCAGTTCTGCCAATCGGATTATACGTACACTATCCTTGGTGCGTGAGAAAATGTCCTTACTGTGACTTTAACTCATACCCTGTAAAAAACAGGACTGCATCTGAGGAAAACAGTTATGTAAATGCTCTGCTTTCAGAATTTTCCTCATATGAGAAATATCTTGAGGGCAGATCTCTTATATCCGTATATTTTGGTGGAGGTACTCCGTCACTGTTTTCTCCAAAGGATATGGGAAAGGTTATAGATAGAATCTCTCCTTATCTTACTGAAAATACGGAAATTTCCATGGAAGCAAATCCTGGAACCGTAAATCTTGATAACTTAAAAGACTACAGAAGCATTGGTGTTAACAGAATCAGTATTGGCGTTCAGAGTTTTAACGACACCTCTCTTAAAGCACTGGGGAGAATTCACAATTCAAAAGATGCTGTTCTGTGCTGCGAGAATGTAATTAAGGCTGGCTTTGATAATTTCAATATTGATATCATGCACGGCCTGCCAAAGCAGAATGTCGCTATGGCGCTGGAAGATATCAATAGGGCAGTGGAGCTTGGCTGTAATCATATGTCATGGTATGAGCTGACCATTGAGGAAGATACTGCATTTGGACTTAATCCTCCTGTTCTTCCATCTGAAGATGCACTATCAGATATTGAGGAGCAGGGCTTTAATCTTCTATTAGAGAAGGGATTCAAGCGCTACGAGGTTTCTGGATTTACCAAAGACAGAAGATGTATTCACAATCAGAATTACTGGTACTTTGGAGACTATATAGGAATTGGCGCAGGAGCTCATTCTAAACTTAAGCTTGGAGATGATACCTTCAGAAAGGCGACCCCTGAAGTTCCATCAGATTACATCTCTCAGATTCAAACTGGCTCTTTAGATCTTCAGAAAGTTAACTCTGAGGATTTACCTTTTGAGTTTATGCTGAACAGACTGCGTATTTTTGATGATATCCGATATGACGAGTTTGAGATAACTACAGGTCTTTCATTTGACACTGTAAGAGAAAAGCTTGAAGAGGCTCAATCCTTAGGTCTACTGGAAATGAACAGCGAATCCTATCGTCTGACCTCAAAGGGTAAATGGATGCTCAATGATATTCTGGAAATGTTTTTAGAATAGGAGTAAACTGCATTCACCTTCCTCACGAAAACAGTTTTTGTCAAAAATGAGCAGTCGGACAATGTACTTTTGTAAAACACACTGTTCATCCACATAGCAGAATCTAGAAAGATGCTATAATTTCATTGAAAAGAAGATAATCAAATCAAAAACAGCGGGATTTTTTACAACATCAGTTTTTACTGCAGTCGATCTGCAGTAACTATACGAACGGAATTCAGGACAAATACGATCCACTCTACTTGTTATTATTTCCCCCGCAATAGAGAGTAGAGACTATCGACGAGAAACTATATGAATACAAACGATAAAAAAAGAATTAATTCACTTTTAGCATTAAAGAATGCTCCAAAAGGAAAAATAGAAGCAGATTTCAGAGTTGCTCTATATGTTGTTGCAGCTTTATACCATCTGGATTTTTCAAACAAATCAAATCTTGGTGAATGCTCCTATTTAATGGGAGAAGTCGGATTCAAGGGCGATATATCCCGTTATTCTGAGAAGGACTATTCAGAGTGCTTAAAGGATCTCGTGGATAAAGGCTGTCTGATTCCATTAGGCCAGGGAAGTTCGTATACAGCACCTAATGATCTGATGATTTTCAAATCAAAGGTCTTTTGTGTTGAAGATCCTGCCATGTCTGCTGAAATGGGCGAAAAGTTCTATAACTACTGCGTTGCTGATGAGACAGGTAAACAGTACAGACTGAATTCTGATTTCGTGCTGCTGCCAAATGATGAAGTTGAAGCTGTGGTTTCAAAGTCTGGTGATGTTGCCTATATCAGAAATATTACCAAGGTAAGACAGTGTGTACTGGGAAGAGTTATTCCTCTGTCAGGTAAAAAGGTTGGATTCTCTCCTGATGAACCAAATCTTAAGCAGTTAAAGTTCTTCTTTAATTCAAAGGAATCTCTGGGTGAGGCAACTTCTGGTGACGTAGTTATCGCACAGATTGTCAAAAGAGATACCTCAGGCTTTGAAATCAAGACCAGAGAAGTTGTAAAGGATATCGGCAATCTTAATAACATCATTGTTATGGCTGTGCTAAGAAACGACATCCCTAATGTATGGCCTCAGAATCTTCTAAAATCACTTTCAAGAGTTCCTGATACTGTATCTGAAAAAGATACCAAGGGCAGAGTTGATCTGCGTGAACTTCCTCTTGTAACCATCGATGGTGAGGATGCTCGTGACTTTGATGATGCAGTTTACTGTAGAAAGGAAGGTAAGGGCTGGAGACTATGGGTAAGCATTGCTGATGTTTCTACCTATGTAAAACCAAATACCCTTCTGGATAAGGAAGCTGTAAACCGCTGCAACAGCTGTTACTTCCCTAACTTTGTAATTCCAATGCTTCCTGAAAAGCTTTCAAATGGAATCTGTTCTCTGAATCCAAATGTTGACAGATTATGTATGACTGCTGAAATGGAAATCTCTCATCAGGGTAAGATTACCTCCTACAAATTCTATCCTGCAGTTATGAGATCTCATGCCCGACTGACTTATACAGAAGCCTGGCAGATGATGGAGAAGGGGACTGTTCAGTTCGATGAGCATCAAAGCGTTGTTGAGGATGTAAAAGAACTTCATAACCTGTATCTTGCCTTCAAGAAAGACAGAATCAATCGTGGCGGTGTATCTGTTGAATCAGAAGAACTTCATTTCGTATTTAATGAGGACATGGAAATTGAGGGTATCAAGCCTCTTGAGAGAAATGATGCTCATAAGGTTATCGAAGAGTGCATGATTGCTGCAAACGTTGCAGCAGCCTGCTTTGTGGCATCAAAGAATGCTCAGACTCTGTACCGTGTTCATGCCAAGCCAACAGAGAAGAAACTAGGACTTCTATTTACCCAGCTGGCAAGATTCGGTCTGTCTTTACCTGGCGGAAAGGAGCCTACCTCCAAAGATTACATGAAGCTTGCAGATTCAGTTGCCCATCGTGTTGATGCAAAGATTATCAACGAACTGATTCTAAGAAGTATGTCCAAGGCAGAGTATACTCCAGAGAATATCGGCCATTTTGGTCTGGCTTTAGAGAAATATGCTCACTTTACTTCTCCTATTCGTCGTTACGCCGATCTTCAGTTACACCGTGTTATCAAATATCTTCTTGAAAAAGAAGAGAAAAGATCATGGGGTAAGATTGGTTCAAGATCTTATACAAGAGCAGAGCTGGTTGCTCTGGGCGTAAAGTGTACCGATAGAGAAATAGCTGCGGATATGGCAGAGCACGAGGTTGATGCTGCCTTAGCCTGTATCTATATGGAGAAGTTCATCGGTGAAACCGTTGAAGGTACTGTAACCGCTGTAACAAGCTTTGGCGTGTTTGTAAGAATTGATGACTTCGGTATCGATGGAATGATTTATATCGGAAACTTCAATTCCTATATGGTCTTTGATGAACGAACCCAGACTTTAACCTCCAACAGAGGCGAATCTTACGCAATCGGTAAGAAGGTTAAGGTTGTGGTTGCAGATATAAATCACGAAGAGCATAAGATCAACCTGATGCCGGCCAATATGAACAAGGCTCAGATCAACGCTCTTAAAAAAGAAAGAGATGCAATAGTTGCAAATAGACAGAAAATTGTTCAAAATGCACCAAAAAATGATAAAGAAAAAATTTTCAAGAATCTTTCAGACATATCAAAGGGCAAAGATCCTTCAGAACAGGATATTGTTTTGAGAAACAAGAAACAGTCTTTTTCAATTGGAAAGGAATATATAAGTGATCCATATGATTCAGCAATTGATATGAAAAAGATTAA
>JAZRAY010000042.1:0-3898 GCA_045634805.1 Succinivibrio sp.
GCTGGTTTTTATATATAGTGCAAAAAAAGTAAGAATTTTTTGTATTATATTGTCTATACTATAGAAAAAATATTTTATTTTTAAATTTGCAATAGACGTTTGGTTTATTGAAATTCATTACAGTTAATATTAAGTATAGAGGTCTGAGTTTTCCCAAAGTGAAAACTGGACCGCAAAAGAAGTTTCGAGGTGCCTTATGTCAGATATTAATGGTATTCGCAATCCATCCGGTTTTGATCAGCAGAATGTGCCAGGCAACACCAGTACAACCGGACCATCATCAGGTGGAATGATTAACGGGGTTGCAGTTGAACCAGCTGATATTGAGAAGTCATTATTTGAAGATTCCATGGAGGAGATGACCTTCTCTAAGGATAATTCAAAACAGACCAAGCTAGCCCTTCGTAAGCAGAAGAATGCAGACGCCCGTCTTGCTGAACTGCTTAAAAAGATGCAGGCTGCTGTTGCTGAAAAAGTTAATGCAAAGCAGAAAACTGAGGATGTCTTAAAGAGAACTTCCCGTGTTGGATGTACTCCAAAGGAGATTGTTGATTCTCTTAAGTCTTCAGGTGGACATGATGCTGAGAACTATGCACTGCTGCTGCAGCTTATCAGCAAGGAACAGGATCCTGTCAGGCAGAAGCTGATGCAGGATGCTGCCAATGAGATCTTCAAGCAGAATGAGAACGGCATTAAGGCTGTTATCAATGCTATGGATGTCTCTGAGGACAACTATGCTGGTCTAAGTATTCTTGATAATGCGGAGAACTACTCTGATTCTCTATTGAATTTCAAGGACGGCATGTCAATGCTGCAGTTCATCCATGAGAAATATGGAGAGAAGTTCGAAGAAGGTCTGGATTTTATCAACAAGGCATTAAGTGCCGATCTTGAAGCTGCTCAGAGAAGTCATGAGCCAGCATTCTTAAGATCTGTTGCTGAAGGTCTGGAGCAGACAAAGGTTCTGTACTCCTGCTTTGCTCAGGAAGAGGTCATGCTTGACCGTCTTGGTAAGGTTCATGGCATTGATACTTCAAGCATCGACAAGATTGAGTTTGTAAAGAAGTTAGGTGATCTGGTCAAATCAAGCTTTGTGTCTCCAGGTGATGTCAGAAACCTTTTAATTACAATTAAGTCAAAGGACCCTGGTGAGGAAGTTGTAATCTGCCAGGAGCTATCCAAGACATTGAAGGATCTGTCTGATATCTTCTATGAGACTCCTGAAGCTCGTGAGCGTATCAATGAGGCCTGCTCAGTCTTGATTGACAATAAGATCCATGCGGAGGATGAATGGCTGGAATCACAACAGTAGTAGATCCTGAAGTCGTAAGACGAGAACTGCTTCGTTTTGGAAAACGTATCGGCATGACAAACATGCCGATATTTGATGAGAACAATGCTCTGACCTTTGGTGTTGACGGGGCAAAGCTCTCATTTGAACTTAATGCTGACAAAACCTATCTGGCAGTAAGTTATGCTGTTACTCCTGAAGTAACAGAAACTGACCGCTATTTGAGAACTGCACTTGAAAAGACAAAATACAGTGGCGGTTTTGTCTACAGTGCAACATATGTTGATCCTTTAATCATCTTTACTACTCAGCTGCCAAATCCAACAATTTCAGCTGAAATCTTTGAGAAAATCCTCTTTGGATTTATAAAACTCTGGAATGAGGTAAAGCATGGCAACTAGAATTAATGGAAGCTCGAACCTGCTTAATTCCAACATCGGGTTGGATCAGGTTCTTGAAAGACCAACGACACAGTCTCATCTGCCAAAGAACATGACCTATGTTCCAGTGGGCAATACTAATGTCCGTCTGGAGAATATGTACAAAAAGCGTTCTGTTGACAAGAGAATGATGTCAAAGGCTAAGCCTAATATAGATAATCCTGACGAGCTTGACCCTGCAAATTTTTCAATGAATTTTGAAAGTGCAGTTGAGAAGCTTTCAGAGTTTGATACTCCTGCAACCAATGATTTTTCTCAGGAAGTTGCCGATCCGCTCATGGAGAATCAGCTTCTGCTTAAGATCTATAAAGGCTTTATGGTTGGGGGTTAATGTCTTAAATGGCAAAAAAAACTCTCACCAAAAAAGAAATCAGAGCACTTGAGATGATAGGCTTTCTTTTTCTAAATCTGGGAATAGTAAGGAAGGCCGAAAGTACTATTAATGCGATCTTGGTTGTCGATCCGAACAATTCTTGGGCATTTTACGCCCGACCTATTCTATATTTTCTAAAAGAGGACTATGAAACTGCTATCTATTATGCAGATATTGTCCTGCAGATGAAAAATATAGATTATGATCTCCTTGAAATAAAGAAACTCAAAGCAAGATCTCTGTTTATGCTTAACAGGCAGAAGGAATCTTCTAAGCTTATTGAAGAAATAAAAAAAGAAATTGACGAACGCAGCGAAAGTGAAGAGCCTGAAGCTTAACTCTATAAGGATTACCGATGTCACTCATTAACACTGCAAGAACTTCTGTGGGAATGGTAACCAAGCATGCCGATATTATGCTTGTGGCTGCTGTTATTGCGGTTATCGCCCTGATGATTCTGCCAATGCCAACCCCTCTGGTGGATCTGCTTATTTCCATGAATCTTGCGGTATCCTTCGTGATTATGATGATGAGTCTTTATACACCGTCAGTGCTGGGCTTCTCATCATTCCCAACGGTGCTGCTGTTTACCACCCTTTTCAGACTTGGTCTAAACATCTGTACAACCCGTCTGATTCTTTTGCAGGCTGATGCCGGTGAAATCATCTTTACCTTCGGTGAATTTGCTGTTGGCGGTAACTTCGTTGTAGGTGCGGTGGTATTCATTATTATTGCAATCATTCAGTTCCTGGTTATCGCAAAAGGTTCTGAGCGTGTATCAGAAGTGGGTGCTAGATTCTCTCTGGACGCTATGCCTGGTAAGCAGATGTCCATCGACGCTGACTTGAGAGCCGGTACTATTGACGGTGAAGAGGCTCAGAGACGTCGTGATGAGGTGGGACTTGAAAGTAAGCTGTACGGTTCCATGGACGGTGCCATGAAATTCGTTAAGGGTGACGCGGTTGCAGGTCTTGTGATTGCTGCGGTTAACGTTATTGCTGGTACTATCATCGGTTCAAGTATGAATGGACTTGGACTTGCTGATTCCCTCAAGCTGTACGGTATTCTTACCATCGGTGACGGTCTGGTATCTCAGATCCCTTCACTTCTGATTTCAATTTCAGCCGGTATTCTGGTTACCCGTTCTGGCGGTAAGGTTGATAACGTTGGTGAGCAGATCGGAGGTGAAATCTTTGCCCGTCCTAAGGCTCTGAAGGTTGCATCTGCAATGGTGTTCCTCTTTGCTCTGGTTCCTGGCTTCCCTAAGCCTCAGCTGTTCTCTCTGTCTATTCTCATGTACCTGATTTCATATGGTCTTGAGAAAATGTCATATCAGCCGAATGTTGCCGAAACTAATGATATTAAGAGTCAGCTTGTGGATAAAACTCTGGCTCCTGCTGTAAAGGGAAATGGAAAAAAGGCCAAGCGCAGTGCCAATGCAGAGGAGTTTTCTCCTATTGTGCCTATTATTCTTGACCTTTCCAACGAGCTTTATGAGGATTTGGACTATGCGGCTCTGGACGATCGTATGATCGACCTTAGAAGTGCTCTTTACTATGATTTAGGTGTACCATTCCCAGGCATTAATCTTCGTAATAACCCTGGACTGCCAGGTCTTTCTTATGCTTTAAACCTCGATGAGATCCCTATTGCAAGAGGTTTCCTCATCAAGAATAAGCTTCTGGTCAGAGACCAGCCTGAAAACGTTAAGATGCTGGGTATCGACCTTGAACAGGGTGAGGATTTCCTCCCTGGAGAGAAGTCATGGTGGGTTGATAAGAAATACAGATCAGA
>JAZRAY010000043.1:0-3809 GCA_045634805.1 Succinivibrio sp.
TGGCTACGATCCGACTTATCATCGCAGGCTGGTGCAATGAGAATACAGGCTTTGCAATCTGTGCCGTTACCGGTCTTTTATGTCTGTACAAGCTTTTCAGGCGTGAGCTTACCATCTGGCAGGCTGCAGGTTTAATCGGTATGGGTATCGGCTTTTTAGTTCTGGCTCTATCTCCAGGCAATGCCGCCCGCTATGACAGTATGGCTCAGAATAATTTTAATTATTTCAGTCACTTAATTAACACTGTACAGATCTTCTTTGTATCTTTAATCGAGAATCTGCCGGTTATTCTGTGCTACGTATATTTCTATGTGCTTTTAAAGAAAAACAATCTTAAAGAGAAGTGCACATCAGAGCTGTATGCCTCATATTACTGTTTTGCCCTAGGCTTTATCTCCCTGGCAATCATGATTTTTTCACCTAATTTCCCAGGCCGTTCTGCAGCTCCATTTACCATGTTTGTACTGGCTGCCGATGTTGCTTTATATGCAGCTTTGAAAAAACACAGCATAAATCCTTTGAAGTCATCCTATAAAATGACAATTTATGCTTTATTTTTTGTATTTTTTGCCGTTACAAGTACAAATGCCTTTGGAGCTTTATTCCAGGCTAGGGCAGATCAGGTTGAACTTGAGAAATCAATTGCAGACCAGATTGCTTTGGGCAAGAAGGATCTTGAAGTTCCTATTATGCATGTACAGTCAGGAAGATATATCTTTATCGGCGCAATGAAGGTTTCAAAGGAAAACTTTGCAAATCAGATTGCCGCAAGATATTATCATGTAAATTCATTTACCAAGGCTTGTGACCTGACTCAGGCTTTTATACATTTTGATTTGAAATACGTTGTAAGTTACGGTGAACCGGTATGCAAAACCCATTAGAACTATTTAAGCTTTTAAGCAAAGTTGAGGCAGGTGATGCTGATATGGATGAGCTTCATGACTTTATCTGCCTGCTTTTAAAGAAAAAAGTTGATATTCAGCTTACTGAAGGTACTTTTGCAGATAAAAGCGAAATCAGAGATCTGACTGCTAAACCTAATGCAGATGATTTTGCCAAGCTTAAACTTGCAATGAAGGTTTCATCAACCCAGTTTCCAATGAACAGCCGCATGTCTGCTCAGACACTGAATTCTGTCCATAAGAAATAGCATCTTACAGATCCATCGTCATCCTACGGCGATGGATTTTTCCATACTTTTCCCTTAAATTCACTTAAATTCCATTGATCTTTTGTCTGCCCATTATTGTGTTTTATGTGCTAAAGGTCACCATTTGTAGTAAAATAGTCGCCAATTATTCATAAAATTCAAAAAGAAAATAACTGAGGACAAAATGACTCAAAAAACAATCCTGGTTACTAACGCACTTCCTTATGCCAATGGTCCTATTCATCTGGGCCATATGCTTGAGCACATTCAGTCAGATATCTTCGTAAGATTCAACAGAGCAATCGGTAATAAGGTTGCCTATGTATGCGGTGATGACTGCCACGGCAGCCCTGTAATGATTAAGGCTGGTCAGCTGGGTATTACTCCAGAGCAGATGATTGAGATGACCACCAAGGATCACGATGAGGATCTTAAGGGCTTTTTAGTTGCATACGACAACTATTACAAGACTCATTCTCCTGAAAATGAGGAGATGATGTCTTACATGTACAAGAAGGCATTTGAAAAGGGCTACATTGTAACCAAGAAGATTTCCCAGTTATTCGACCCTCAGAAGAATATGTTCCTTCCAGACAGATTCGTTAAGGGAACCTGTCCAAGATGCGGTGCCAAGGACCAGTATGGTGATAACTGCGAAGTATGCGGTGCAACCTATGATCCAACCGAGCTTAAGGATGCTTATTCAACTGTATCAGGTGCTAAACCTGAACTTAAGGAATCAGTTCACTATTTCTTTGATTTACCTAAGGCAAAGGATTTCCTGCATGATTTCATCAGAAATTCTGGTGTAATTCAGAAGGAAATGGCTAACAAGCTTGAAGAGTGGTTCTCTCAGGGCTTAAAGCAGTGGGATATTTCACGTGATGCCCCTTATTTCGGTTTCAAGATCCCAGGTGCTGAGGACAAGTATTTCTACGTATGGATGGATGCGCCTGTAGGTTACTTTGCTTCATTAAAGAATCTGTGCTCAAAGAACGGTATGAACTTTGATGATTTCATCAAGAAGGATTCCTCTGTTGAGATGGTTCATTTCATCGGTAAGGATATTCTGTACTTCCATTCTTTATTCTGGCCAGCAACTCTGTACGCTGCTGATTTACGTCTTCCAAACCATATTTATGTTCATGGCTATGTAACCGTAAACGGCGCCAAGATGTCAAAGTCAAAGGGAACCTTTATCAAGGCCAAGACCTTCTTAAAGTACCTAAAGCCAGAGACTCTGCGTTACTACTTTGCTTCAAAGATGAACTCATCTGCTGTTGATATTGACCTGTCATTAGATGATTTCATGGCCAAGGTAAACTCAGATATCGTAGGTAAGGTTGTAAATCTTGCTTCAAGAACAGCAGGCTTCATTACCAAGAGATTCGACGGCAAGCTTTCTGATGCTCCATTCAATGAGGAGATTATCTCTAAGATTGCTGCTATTAAGGATGATGTAATCAAGGGCTATGAGAGCCGTAACTATGCAGATGCTATCAGAGCAATCATGTCTTTAGCTGATGAGGCTAACAGATATATTGATGCTATGGCTCCATGGGTAATTGCCAAGGAAGAAGGTCAGGATGACAAGCTTCAGAGAGTATGCTCAGACGGTATTAACCTGTTCAAGGCTTTAATTACCTATCTGCAGCCTGTACTGCCTGAGGTTGCAGCAAATGCAGCAGAATTCCTGAACACCTCTTTAGATTTTGCAACTGTTGAGAAGCCTCTAACCTCTCATACAATCAATAAGTTCAAGCCTTTATTCAGCCGTATTGAGAAGACAACAATCGATGCAATGATTGAGAACTCAAAGGAAGATTTAAAGGAAGCTGCAGGTGCTGCAAAGCCACAGAAAAACTCAGATGCAGCTAAGAGTGAAGAGGGCAGAATCGAGCCTTTAGCTCCAGAAATCACTATTGATGATTTTGCAAAGATTGACCTTCGTGTTGGTACTATCGTAAGTGCTGAAGAAGTTCCTGAGGCTAAGAAGCTATTAAAGCTTAAGGTTGATATCGGTTTTGAAACCAGACAGGTATTCGCTGGTATTAAGGCTGCCTACAAGGATGTTAACTCATTAGTTGGTCGTCAGGTTGTTCTTGTTGCTAACCTAAAACCTCGTCAGATGAAGTTTGGTTTATCTGAGGGTATGGTTACTGCAGCAGGTCCAGGCGGTACTGAGGTATTCCTGCTGGGTGTTGATTCAGGTGCTGTAAACGGCGATAGAATCCACTAATAAGTGATTTCAAATTAGAATGAATAGTAATCCAGAGACTGTACAGGTTTCTGGATTATTTTTTTACAGCAGGAAGCGAAAACGGTAAACAGAGCAGGGGATTAACTATTTTTTTGAGTAAAGCTCTTTTTTGAGTCTGTTAAAGTCTTTTTTATCAATATCCTTCTCTTCATCCTCAAAACCTTCCACCAGATCAAGATTCAGAATATCCCTCATTGCAACCTTGTAACTCATAAGACGAATTCCGGAGCCCTGAGTGAAAACACCATATTTGATATTCTGCTTTACGTAGTAGTTACGGCCAGGTTTTGTTTTAAAGGTAATGTGGTTATTGCCAAATTCAGATCGTGTAGAAAGTCGGATCGTAGCCATGTCGTTCTGTGAGCCAAGGAGTTGTCCTAATATGTTGTCTTCCTA
>JAZRAY010000044.1:0-1621 GCA_045634805.1 Succinivibrio sp.
AGCCTGTTTTAGCTTTTCTACAAAGGCATAACTGCTTCGATCCTTGTTAATCTCGCCAATTGCAGGGTAAAGGTTGTGCAGATCTGATTCAATAAGGTTGAATCTGTCATCAGTCTCCTCGCAGTTGCTGCGACCTAATCCTTTTTGAGCCTTTGTCCAGCAGTTCATCTTATGGGCAAATTCCCATACCGGAACGATATGCTCTGCTTCGATTCTTCTGCCTCGTTCATAATCATTTGCTATCTGATAGCCGCAGCTTTCAAGATCAGGCTTATAACCGCCACCTTTTGGAAAGATTATTCTGCATCCGCAGTAAAGAGTTGTCGGTTCATTGAGTTTACTGAATATTTTGACCATCTGCTTTTTGGCTTCTCTGAAAGAGATTGGAATATTGTTTTCTGCGTTAGCATTAACAGGTAGAGGCATAAGTATAAGAGAAAGCGATAGATATAAAACGGTTTGTGATAATTTCATAGCGGAAGTGGATTTTTAGAAGCTGTCCTGATTTCATATCAGGATTATAGACAATATTTCAAAGAAAAGCAGAATCCGACGTCTCATTGTGGACGTCAGACTCTGTAATGCAGGACAGTGTTGACTGTTGTCAGGCTACCATTCAAGAGGATGTGTTATGGAGTCATCCATAGGCAGAAGACTGTCAATGGCTGAGGTATTGTCTCCCTGTTCAGATACCAGTATGCGAGCACCTTCATTCCAGATTAAATCAAGCTTGCCTGACTTTGCTTCCTTAAAGTGTCTGTAATCTGTTAAAGGCAGATTCAACGTTGAGTTCCCGTTATAGCTTATAGTGTAAACTCCGCCAGGAACTGTTTTTTTCTGTGTTCCTGTCAGTCTGCATGGCTCTGTATCATTCTTTGGAGGAGCTCCTGTCATTGGACACTGGCTTAAAGGAGTCTTGGAGGTAAGTACGAATTTAAGCTTATGATTTGGCTTTATTCCATACTGTCTTGTTGAGAGGGACATCTCAAACTTCCTATCTTCACCCGGTTTTAGATAAATATCTCTGTCAAGCTTAGGCCATGGCCAGATTACAGTATTATTCTCATCCTTCCAGGTCTTATTGTTGTCAAGCTCACTCAGACTGCCTACCAGAGCTCCTCGGGTAATCAGTGTCTCCTTGCCGTCCTCAGCCACATCGTAAAGGTGACCTATCAGTACCATGTTTGTATTTGATGAATGGGCATGGATGGTAGCACTAACAGGACCTGACAGTGTTGCCCCTTCCTTGAAGGGCTCTGATAAATACTCAAGATTTCCTCCGGTAGTATCTGGCTCTGCATAATTCAGAATTTCACTGCCATTCTGTTTTTCCTGTGTTAAGACCCCTTTTCCTAGATTCATTCTGGTATAGGCTGCCACCTGAGGAAAGCCTTTTATATTAATCCAGCGGTTTGTGCCCATCTCATATACGTGCATTGGAGTTACTGTATTCTGAAGACCGGTATCCTTTCCCTTAAGCCAGGTGTCAAGCCATTCAAGATATAGTCCTAAATCCAGTCCCTGACCGTGATCCCAGCCTCCCATAATCAGCTGATATTTTGGAGATGTCTTCTGATCTTTATCCATAGGAAGATCTGCATCTCTTCCAGCATAGGCATTC
>JAZRAY010000045.1:0-1781 GCA_045634805.1 Succinivibrio sp.
GTGTCTTTGATGTCATCTCCGATCCACGTCATAACCACAGGGTTGAATGTATCGGTGGCGTTTTAGCTGATGAGTGCTCCCGTATGCTCTCTGATTTCTTTAAAGAGCGCCGTCTTCAGAAAAAGAATGAGTCTTTAAAGGCTGAATAGCTTTTAATCCTCTTTTATATCCTTTTCTCCTTTCTTTCATATTTCTAAAATTCCTCTTTTTCCTTTTTTTTCAAAAGAAAACACGTGTAGCAAAAGTCCGTATTAAGCTGTACTAATTCTTAATTACTTGATATAGCGCAAATTTGTTGCGGACAAAATTAGTATAATTACCTATATAAAAGTAAATGACATGTAGGGAGCTAACTGTGAAAACACGTAACAGCATCCGTGCTGAAATAAATGCACTGTATAGAAATAAGGTAATCACCTGGCTTAGTGAATCTGTAAAGTCAAAGTCAGCAGTTGATCCTGTAAGAATTTATCTTGGTGCTCCAACTAAGGATGAAGATGTATTAAAGAACAAGGATGAATTTTTAGCTTTCTGTGAAGACTGGCATAAGGAATTAACCGCAGGAAAGGTCGATTTTATTGAAAAGACCTATCCTGAAATTGGAACCATTGAAGTTCCTATTCATCTTGTATTTGAAAAGATTGAGCAGATCGCAACCTGGGCAGGTCACCTGGTTGAGTATCACACTGCAGAGATGAGACTGAACACTCTTCAGTTAAAGCTTCCTGAACTTGTTGATGCAGGTGTTGAGAATATCAATTACCTGACAAGTCTTGATGATGCTGATTTCGTACGCTTCGTTGATGTCTGCCGCTGGCTGTGTCAGAACCGTAACTCAGGCATGATGATTAGACAGATTCCTGTACGCGGTGTTGATACCGAGTGGTTTGAGTCACACCGTATTCTGATTCTAAACTTCCTACGTGATTATCTGGATCTGCCTCCAATGCGCAGAGACGTGCTGCAGCTTGGTCTGGTACCTCCAACCCAGCCTGTAAGAGCAATCTTTTTAGATAACGTTCTTCGCAGCAAGGTCGGCGGTCTGCGTGATCTGGGTATTACTATCCGTGATTTGAACAAGCTTGATATCAAGCCACGCAAGGTTCTTTTATTTGATGATCTGGCAACTGCCTTATCTATTCCTGATATTCCAGGTGTAGTAATTCTGGTTCTGACCTCAAATATCGGTGAAATCTGCAAGATTCCATGGGTTTCAAGATCACAGGTTGCCTATGTATCAGGTGTTGAGATGCGCTCCTTTGCTGTTATCAACAATATCCGTGTATACATTCCAAATGCTGTGAGCGTAACCTTAAACAAGGAAGTATTTGATGCCAACAAGGATCTCTGGTCATTTGACGATATTGAGATTCAGGAGCTTAACTCCTCCATGGCTTTAACTGTTCAGGAGTCAATGCTTTATAACATGCTGGCTGCCGGTGTATTCGGCAGGAGAGCAAGAATTCCTCAGGAAAGAATGCCTCTGCAGCAGATTTTTGATCTTCTGGATATTGTCTATGAGGCTTCAGATAATGTTGAGCCTCCGGTAGTTGAGTCAAAGTCATCTATTGATACTGATTTCCTGGAGAAGAGTATTGTTAAGTCAACCTCTGTTGATGAAGAGCCTGTTGAAGAGAAGACAGAAGAACCTGTAGATGATGAACATGAGAATGATTCATTTGATGACAGTATCCTGGGTGAGGACAATTCACCTGAGATTGTTGAATCAAGTGCATCTATGCCTCTGGCTTTACAGAGTGATTCTGAAGAAAAACAGTAAA
>JAZRAY010000046.1:0-4747 GCA_045634805.1 Succinivibrio sp.
CACATCCTGATGTAGGATTTGAATTCATCTCAGATTCAAAAACTGTTACCAGAGTTTCTCCTGCAAAGGGGGAGGGGATTGATATAAGGCGTACTACAAGCCTGATTGGAGCTGAATTCGGTGTTCAGGGTATGAGAGTCACCTGTGAGGATCCTAATCTTAAGATTGAAGGTATGATCCTTCCACCTCCAAGAGAGGAAGAGGCTCTTTCAGAGAAAATCTATATCTTTTTAAACGGCAGACCTTTAGCCGACAAGGTTGTAACTCACGCCCTAAAAGAAGGTTTCTTTGAGGTTTTAGGAAAAACTCTGCCAATCCGCTGTGTTCTGTATATGGAGATTGACCCTGCCAAGGTGGACGTAAATGTACATCCGCGCAAGGATGAGGTTCGATTCCATGAAACAACTCTGATACATGATCTGATTGTTGACAGTATTGTTTATGCCCTGAGAAAAAACGGCATCGGCTCATATCAGCAGATGATAAACAGTGATCCATTAGGACCACAAAGCGGCAGCGAGCCAAACGAAATTCCAGAGGAGATTCACAGAGTATCCTCTCATGCAACCTCATACGATATTACTGATAAATCACTGCCAGCATTCCCTTCAGGCGTAGGCGCTTTTATTGATATCAATAAGCTTGCAGACAGAGGCAGACCTGTAATTATCAGAGCATCTGACAGAAATTCCTTTAATGGAGGCACTCAGTCTCTCTCTGGTGGAAGCAACTCTGAATCCAACACAGGAATGCATCGTGGTCTTCATACCAGCTTTGCAACAAATGCTGAGGACATTCAGAGAAACATCAATATATACAAGGCATCAGTTGCGGCATCCAACATCAGTCTTAATGCCAGAACAAATCTTGAGAGTGCTCCTTTCAGATCATCAGAGCGCGATAACGGCATAGAGCTGATTGAGCTTATAACGGAGAAAACAGCTCTGATAAGAGCAAATCACAGCTTTTACCTTCTGAATATCAATGCTGTAAGGGCAAATCTTCTTGCTGATGAGTACAGACAGGATATTATGGCCAACAGAGTTGAGCGCTTTAAAATGACTCTGCCATACACTCTGAATCATATTGATGATGCCCTGTGCAAAGAGCTTAAGGACTGTTATTTTTCTCTGCAGAAATGCGGTTTTATAGTAAGAGTTCAGAAAAACAAGGTTGAGCTTCTTGAGATCCCGTTAAAACTCAAAGGTGCGAATATCGCAGGAATAGCAGTCAGGATCTTTAATCTTATTGCATCCAACCATTCTGAACTTGATAGAGGTGAATGCCCGGATGAACTTGCTCATACTGTTGGAGCAAACATTGTCATGGGTACAAATATGACTTCTGCGATGGATATTATCAGCAGAATACCTGATTTTTCACGCCTGACTGAAATTGAAAATGCTGTAAAGGAGCTGAATTTAAAGCTTCTTGCACATGATTTTGAGAATTAAGTATGAAAAACAAAGCTCTGGTTATTTTAGGCCCAACCGCATCAGGCAAAACATCTTTAGCCCTGAATCTTGCAAAGTACCTCAGGATTGAGATTATCAGTCTTGATTCTGCTCTGATATACAGAGATATGGATATCGGTACTGCTAAACCAACCAGAGAAGAGCTTGAATCCGTTCCTCATCATCTTATTGATATCTGCGATCCTGCTCAAAGCTACAGTGCTGCAAATTTCAGAGAGGACTGCATCAGACTTGTCGATGAAATAACACAACGTGGAGCTCTGCCGGTTATCTGCGGCGGCACTATGATGTATTACAAGGCGCTGGTTGACGGTCTATCTCCTCTTCCTCAGACAGATCCTAAGGTTCGTGAAAAGATTGCCGGAGAGGCTCAACTATACGGCTGGCCTAAGATGCATGAGCGTCTGAAGGAAGTTGATCCTGTCTCTTATGAGAAGCTCAATCCAAATGATAAGCAGAGAGTTTCCCGTGCTCTTGAAATCTACGAAATGACAGGAAGAGCCATGAGCTCCTTCTTTGATACCAAAACTGACAGCTGTCCGTTTGAGCGTTTAGAATTCATTCTGCTGCCAGAGAATGATGACAGAGAAGAATTAAGAAAGCTTATCCGCAAAAGATTTGAGCTTATGGTGGACAACGGCCTTATTGATGAGGTTTCAAAACTTAAAGAGCGCGGTGATCTGAATCTTGATATGCCTTCAATGAGATGTGTGGGCTATCGTCAGGTATGGGAATACCTTGATGGAAAATATGATAAGAATGAGATGGTTGAACAGTGTGTTATTGCAACCGCTCATCTTGCCAAGCATCAGATGACCTGGCTTAGAGGCTCTCTGTCAAAGGATCAGAATTATCTTGTTAAAAAGAGACTGAATATTGGTGATCCTAACAATCTTAAGCTTGTACTGGATTCACTAAAGGAGTTCTCTCTGTACCAGAGTCTCTAGGTGATTTCTGAATTAAATCACGGATAGCTTTGTATCTCTACCTATAATTAAGGTATCTTCCCTTATTCCAGATAGAGATTGTAAATGAAGCTTGTATCCTCTCTTTTGACTCTTGTCTTTCTGTCTGTATTCAATTCTGTGCAGGCAGCTCCTCTGGTTGAATCTCCTGCAGGTCAGATAGAAGGTGAGGATTTAAACGGAGTTGAAGTATTCAGGGGAATTCCCTACGCACAGACCGTTGCAGAGGAACTGCGCTTCGCACCTCCGGTCGCAGTTGCTCCCTTTAAAGAAAAATTTACAGCCAACAGATTCTGTCCGATTGCGCCTCAGGCAGCCTTCCTAAATTATGACTCTACTCAGAGCGGTGGCACCAATTATCTGTGTCTGAATATCTTCCGTCCTAAAGAGCTTAATCCTGACAGCAAAGTTCCTGTATATGTATGGATTCATGGAGGAGCCTTTGCTGCAGGTTCCGGAAGTATCCCTCTGTATGATGGCAGTCAGTTTGCAAAAGACGGAGTTATAACCGTTACGCTGAATTATCGACTGGGTGCTGAAGGCTTTCTCTTTTCAAAGAATCTTCTAAAAAAGTACGGTACAAGCGGAAACTGGGGCCTTATGGATATCATTGAGGCCATAAAGTGGGTAAACAGGAATATTGAAAGTTTTGGAGGAGATACCTCCAATATTACTGTAGGTGGCAACTCTGCCGGTGCTATGGCAGCATCAGCACTTATTATGAATCCTCAGCTTAAGGGGCTTTTTCAGAAGGCTGTTCTAGAAAGCGGTACGCTTATATCCTATCCTTTCCTGGGCTTTAATACCGAACAGAATCACGAGACTGCTGCTACCAGAAGTCAGAAACTCTTCTCAGAGTTTGGAGTGGAAGATTCTGATTCCGGTATTGATATGCTGCGTTCACTTGATCCGTTTCTTCTGGCATATCACTGTGCCTATGACTATAACTTTGCAAATAATCGCGGCTCTTTCATGGTTCCATACTTTGACGGAAATATTCTCCCAAAATCTCCATATCAGGAGCTTAAGAAGGGGAATTACAACGATGTAACCGTGCTTATGGGCTATAACACGGATGAAGGAACCATGTTTGTTAATCCTTCTATCAGTGAAAATGACTTAATTTCAGGTTTTTATGCAAATTTTGATAAAAATACGGCAGAATCTTTAAAAAATCTCTATAAAATCACCGAAAAAAGCTCATCTTATGCAAAAACTTCAGAATTTCTTGGTGATGTAATGTTTAATCTTGGAATGAAAATTTTTGCGGATAATCTTTCAAAAACCCAGAAAGTTTATGTTTACCATTTTGATTATCTTCCAAAGAGTTCCAAGGCTGATGGTACCGGAGTTCATCATTCGTCCGAACTGAAATATGCCTTTTTGAATCTGCCTAAGGATGCCAGCGACAAGACCCGCGATGTTGCACAGGTATTTCACCTGAGACTTTTGAATTTTCTGAAAACCGGAGATCCAAATTCAGATGGCTCAATGAGCACTCTAATAAAATGGAAAAACTACGATACCACTGACAGTGCTGTGCTCAGAATCGGTTCTTATACTGGAGTAGAGGAGTTTAAATTAAAAGATAAACTCTCAAAGCTCGAAGAGATATTCTTTGGAACTCAGAAGAACTGATTATATCTTCAATTCCACGGCAGCCATCATGGGAGCGCGGTCCTTTATGGCAGAGTTAAGTGTGACCTTGCTTCCTTCATTCACTCCTTTCTGATAGGAATCTATAGCAGCCTGGCTTGAGGACAGATAATGTTTTCTTGCCTGTATAACCCCGCTGTATTTATTCTCAATATAAGATGCGATGCTGCAATTCTGCTCTTGAGTTAACGCATATTCTGCAATTTTCTTCTCAATAGATTTGAAATATCCAAAAATAAACGCGTTTTTCTTATCTTTTACTTTTGAAGAGAATATCCTTTTCAGCTCGGCTACTCTCCACTCTGGAAGCTGTTTATATGCTTCGTTTCTTGCATCTTTGAAGAGTTTTGAAAATTTCTTAAGATAATTGAAATCTGATGGTGTATCAGTCGAATTAATTGCAGTACAAAGGCCAGGCAGATACGAAACAAAAGGTTCAAGAGCTATCCTGTAAAAAACTGGTACATACTGTTCTATTGATAACAGAAGTCTTCTGTTCTGGAAGGTCTCGACTAAAACTTCGCTTTCAATGATACTGGTATAGTTACCGATGGCTGTTGCTGCCTGTCTTGATAAAACCGTAAATATGTATTCACAGCACTCTAAAAGGTCTGATGGTCCAATAAGACTGACAGTTTTTACCTTTGAGCG
>JAZRAY010000047.1:0-1795 GCA_045634805.1 Succinivibrio sp.
TTTATAATCGGCAGATGCGTTGTCATCACCTTAAATGCCCGTCATAACTTTGAAAGGATTCTGTGCGGAAGTATCACCTTCACCTTCATGTTCTATATCTTTGTAAACATCGGCATGGTTTCAGGTATTCTGCCGGTAGTAGGTGTTCCTCTGCCTCTCATCAGTTATGGTGGAACTGCAATGATTACCCTCATGATCTGTTTCGGTATCATGATGTCGATTCACACTCATAAAAAAGTAAGTTTCTTTAAGAAGGATAATAAGTAAGGAGGCTGCACCTAAGGTGCAGACATATAGAAAAGAATGAAAAAAACAATCAGTAAACTTGCCATAGCATTTGGATTATCCTTTTTTGCCGGTTCGCATGTACTGGCTGCACCAAATTATAATGAACTGGCTCAGTACGCCGGTATTGATGTTCAGACACTCAAAGATGCAATCTCACAGTCTGTATATCAGCAGAAGATCATTGATGCGATTACAAGACCATCAGAAGGAAAGCCTTGGTGGCAGTACCGCAAGATCTTTATCACCACCTCAAGAATTGACGCTGCTGTGAAGTTCTATTTTGAGAATGAAAAGACTCTATTGAAAGCACAGAAGGATTTCGGAGTTCCTTATGAGATTATCTGCGCGATTATTGGCGTGGAAACCTTCTTTGGTAAGAACATGGGCAGCTGGAGAGTTCTTGATGCACTGTATACTCTAGGCTTTAACTATCCAAAGAGAGAAGCTTACTTCTCAAAGGAATTTGCAAGATTTGTTGCCCTGGCCTCAAGAGAGGACTGGAACTATAACGACATCAAAGGTTCATATGCCGGAGCTATGGGCATGGGACAGTTTATGCCTTCAGCCTACCTTGATTATGCTGTTGACTACGACGGTGATGGCTATGTAAATCTGTTCACCAACAGAGTAGACGCTATTGGTTCTGTCGCTAACTATTTCAAGGGACATGGCTGGCAGACCGGCAGAGGGATCTATTACCCTTGCCATATCAACAATGCTGATCCTAAGGCTCTTATGGACAAACAGTGGAATCTGACTGTCGAGGAACTGTATAAATCAGGTGCAACCACCAAGGTTAACCTGAGTCCAAACCAAAAGATAAGACTGTTTGCCTTTGATCTTGAAAATGGTCAGAAGGGTTATGCGGTAGGACTTGAGAATTTCCATTCCATTATGAAATACAACACCTCCCCTCTGTATGCCCGTGCGGTATATGAACTATCAGAGTTCATTGCTATGGGGGTTAACAAGGTTAAACAGCAGCAGGGACAGAAAGTAGTTCACAGAAGCAAAAAGCCTTAATCACAAAGACAAGAGCTTAAATAAAAATATAGATAATGTAATAAAAGGCTTTTAAGTGTAACCTCTAGCCATTAAAATGTTATGCTTGAAGTCTGTTTTTTGCCGATGAAAATGGAGAGATTCTTTTTAATGAAAAACATAAAATTTATAGCTACCATTATTACAGTTTCAGCGGCACTTGTTCTTCAGGGATGTTCATCATCAGGTGGTTCACCATCATTCTCAGGTTCATACAGATACGGAACAGGTCCAAATAAGACAAAACCTAAACCACAGACCGAGCCGGTTAACATCAACGGTGTCGGCGGTGCTGTACCTAAGTACGAGTATCAGAGAACAGGCGGCTGTAACAAAGATTACAGAGTCTTAGGTAAAAACTACATGATCTGGAACGGTACCACTTCCTATGTTGAAGAGGGTATTGCCTCATGGTACGGTCCTGGCTTCCATGGCCAGAAGACATCCAACGGTGAAATCTACGATC
>JAZRAY010000048.1:0-2767 GCA_045634805.1 Succinivibrio sp.
AATCTCTTTCTATACTGAGAACATGCAAATGAAGAAAAATATAATTTATCAAAAAGTTTATCAAAGAAAGAAGGTAAAAAACGATGTTTGATAATGAGAATAATGAACAAAACC
Organism: Succinivibrio sp.; assembly: GCA_045634805.1. Taxonomy (GTDB): domain Bacteria; phylum Pseudomonadota; class Gammaproteobacteria; order Enterobacterales; family Succinivibrionaceae; genus Succinivibrio. Next base: position 115 of record JAZRAY010000048.1, read on the forward strand.
AGGTAGATGTCGGGGGACAGCAGGAAACACAAAACAATTCCGGAAGCAACTACGGATCAGGTAGTACATACGGAACAGGTAATCAGAACGGTAATTACGGCGGTTACAATCAGAACAACAATACTGGATCTTACGGCAGCTACAACGGCATGAGCAATGGTACAGGAGGCCAGAACAGAAACTCCTACGGCAGTTACAATTACGGCAATAACGGTAATTATGGAAACAACGGTAATTATGGGAATAACGGAAATAATGGCACATACGGTAATTACCAGTATTCCTACAATCAGCCCGGTATGAATGGAGGAAACAACGGACCGCATAAGAAGGGAACAGGTAAGAAGGTGGCAGCAGCAATCGCTATTGCACTTGTTCTTTTCCTTGGTCTCGGAGCAGGCTACTACAGCATGACAAAGATTTCTCAGATGCCTGCAGCTGTAGAGGATAAGGCAGAGGCTTCTAAGGAAGACAGCTCTACAGAAAAATCAGAAGAGAATAAGACAGAAGAGAAGGATCAGCAGAGTGCTACAGACGCAACTATCGCAGCAAACAATGCTGAATCAGGAATCTCTCAGACAGAGACAGTTGAGGACTCAAGAACAGTTGTAACAGACGTTACAGAGGTGGTTTCCAAGGCAATGCCTGCAATGGTTTCCATCAACAACAACTACACACAGTCTGCTTCATACTTTGGACAGACCTACAGCCAGGAGCTCACAGCTTCAGGTTCAGGTATTATCGTTGGAACAAACGAGACAGAGCTTCTCATTGCAACTAACTACCACGTTATTGAAGGTGCTGATTCCCTTGAGGTTCTTTTTGTAGACGAGAACACCGCAAAGGCAGAGGTTAAAGGAACAGATTCCAACATGGACCTTGCAGTTATCGCTGTTCAGCTTTCTGACCTCAGCGCAGATACAAAGAATGCAATCGCTATCGCAACTCTTGGTGATTCAGATTCACTTACACTTGGCGAGCCTGCAATTGCTATCGGTAATGCTCTTGGCTATGGTCAGTCAGTTACTACCGGTGTTATCAGTGCGGTTAATCGTGTGATCGACCTTGATGACAGCAGAAAGGGTACATTCATACAGACAAGTGCAGCAATCAACCCCGGTAACTCAGGTGGTGCACTTCTTAATATCAGCGGCGAAGTAATTGGTATCAACTCCAACAAGATCGGCGGTGAAGCAATCGAGGGTATGGGATATGCTATTCCGATTTCAACAGCTAAGCCTATCATTGAGCAGCTCATGACTGAGAAGACACGTTCAAAGGCTTCAGAGGAAAAGAGAGGCTATATCGGTATCTCTGGTGTAAGTGTTACTTCAGACGTATCACAGATGTATGGACTTCCTCTTGGTGTATATGTAGCAGGCGTTTCCGAGGATGGTGGCGCTAAGGCAGCAGGTGTTCAGGAAGGCGATATCATCACTAAGTTTGATGGAAAAGAAATCTCATCAATGGATGATCTTCAGAACAGACTTGCATATTATGAAGCAGGTGAGACTGTTACAATCTCAGTTCAGAGACAGAGTCAGGGTGGATACCAGGAGCAGGAGCTTCAGGTAACACTTGGAACAAAGCCCACAGTTCAGTCAGACAGCGATACTGATGGAAAGACATATTCCGGTGAGAAGCAGCCTGATGCAAAGCAGGAAGAAGGTCAGGACGGTCAGGGCCAGGGTGGCCAGGGATATGATCCCTTCCAGAATCCCTTCGGCTTTGGTAACTAAATAGAATAAATAATAAAAATCTAATGTGATTTAGTGAAACTGCCATCGCATAAACGGTGGCAGTTTTTTCATATCATACAAGAAAATTGCAAGCAAATTGCCTGATATGTATAATAAGATGATGACATTAAAAGGTTATGGTGCGAATTGGAATAATTTGGTCGCATTGATATAAGCATTAGAAGTGGAGTAAAAAAATTTATGGGCAACAATTTCAATAATAATAATGACGATCTGGATTTCAGAGAGGTTCCGGAATCTGAGATCAATACCAAGGACAGAACTTTTGACGACAGCAAAAGCGAGGTTGTTGAAAACGGCAGTGTTAATGATAAGGAGAACAAGGAAAGCAGCTCAAATCAGGAGAGCGACTACGAGGATGTGTGCTTTATATGCAGACGTCCTGAGAGCAAGGCAGGCAAGATGTTTCACCTTCCTAACGGAATATGCGTCTGTGATGACTGTATGCACAAGACCATGGACACAGTCAGCCAGTTTGATTATCAGAACCTTCTGAACAATCCCGACCTTATGAATGAGCTTAATAAGCACAACGGAATGCCGGGGCTTAATTTCATGAACTTTGGTGACTTCATGAATTCAGGCGGAATCCCTAATTCACAGAAGATCAAAAAGAAGAAGGAAGAGGATATCAAGGTTAAGCCTGAGTTCAGCATTGAGAACATTCCTGCGCCTCACATCATAAAGGGTAAGCTCGATGACTATGTAATCGGCCAGGAGCAGGCTAAGAAGATAATCTCTGTGGCTGTTTACAATCACTACAAGAGAGTTAAGACAGGCACAATGGATGATATAGAGATTGAGAAGTCTAACATTCTCATGATCGGACCTACAGGTAGCGGTAAGACCTATCTTGTAAAAACGCTGGCAAAGCTTCTTGATGTGCCGCTTGC
>JAZRAY010000049.1:0-2961 GCA_045634805.1 Succinivibrio sp.
TTATCGTTGATGAGATTCCTTATGTTGTTCACAAGGCAGACATTGTCCGTCAGATCCGTGAGCTTCTAAAGGATGACAAGGATGTTCGCAAGGACGGCAAGAAGGATAAGAAGATTGAGGGCGTTAAGGAAGTTAACGATCTGTCAGATAAGGACAATGCAGTTAAGATTGAGATTGTTCTTAAGGGCGGTGCCTTCCCTGAGGCTGTTTTAAACAATCTGTATCAGAAGACCTCACTGCAGTCCAGCTTCCCTATTAATATGGTTGCTCTGTCAAAGGGTAAGCCAAAGCTGTTATCACTTCTTAATATCCTGGATGAGTTCATGGAATTCCGCCGTAACGTGGTTACAAGACGTACCTCTTACTGGCTGAAGAATGCCAAGAAGGATGCTCATACCCAGGAAGGCTTACTGGTTGCCAAGGCAAATATTCAGAGAGTTATCGATTTAATCACCTCATCAGCCAACTCTGAAGAGGCTAAGGCTAAACTCATTGCCGAGCCATGGGATGGCGAGATGATCAATACTCTTATCGAGAGAACTCCTGAGGGCGTGAATATTGCTCTGCCTTTAGGTATCCCTGCTGATAAGGGCTATGTAAACGGCAAATACTATCTGTCAGTAGAGCAGGCTGAATCAATTCTAAGATTACAGCTCTCAAAACTGACTCATCTTGCTCAGGATGAAATCCGCGATCTGTACAAGAAGCTATTAGCTGACATTCATGATTATCTGGATATTCTGAACAACCCAGAGCGTCTGAAGAAAGAGATCCGCGAAGAGCTTATCAAGGTTCGTGAAACCTTCGGTAACGAGAGAAAGACCGATTTTACCTATGATATGAGCAAGTTCAACAAGGCTGATCTGATTCAGAGACGTGATGTTATCGTAACTCTGTCAGCTCAGGGCTTTATCAAGTATCAGGAAGTTGCAACCTACGAGAGTCAGGCTCGCGGCGGTAAGGGCAAGCTTGCAACCAAGGTTAAGGGCGAGGATTATGTAACCAAGGTAATCGTAGCCTCAACCCATGACAAGCTAATGTGCTTTACCAACAAGGGTAGAGTCTTTGTCCGCGTGGTTTACGATCTTCCAACCTATTCACATGAGAACAGAACCTCACAGGGCTCACTGGTTCAGAACATCTTCAATAACCTGGATGCTGCCAACGGCGAGTGCATTACCGCCATGGTGCCAATCTCAGAGTTCAATGATGATGACTACTTCTTTATGGCAACCAAGAAAGGTCTTGTCAAGAAGACCTCACTGAGTGCCTATAAGAGCTTTGTAAGCCGTCTAAGCCTAAACGGCATGAAGGCTGTAAACCTCAACGATGATGACGAGCTTATCGGTGTAGAGATTTCATCAGGTGATGATGATATCTTCCTGTTCACCTCAAACGGTTATGCTCAGCACTTCTGTGAGTTCTACAAGAAGGCAGGTACTGCAGCAGCTGATGATGACAGTGCAGATGATGCAGATACACAGGATAATAATCAGAGCGATGATGATTCAGATGATTCATCAATCGACAGACACGCAGGCAGCGGTGTTCGTCCATCAGGACGTGGTTCAGGCTGTATCCGCGGTATCAGACTGCGTGAGGATGGCGAGGTTGTATCACTGATGGTGGTACCACCAAATCGTGTTGCCTCTCAGCAGTGTCTGATTGCCTCATCAAACGGCTTTGGCAAGAGAATGGAGCTTTCATCTCTATCCTTACGCAACCGTGGCGGTATGGGTATGGTTATCATGAAGAACCTTGATCGTAACGGTCAGGTTATCGGTGCCGTACTTGCCGATGAGAAGTCTGATTTTATGCTGATTTCCAACCAGGGACAGCTGATCAGAACTCCTATGGCTGAGACTCCTCTGATTGGCCGTTATGGCGCAGGTAACATCCTGATGAGAATGTATGATGGCGACAGCGTAGTTGCTATGCAGGCAATTCCAGAGGATGTGGTTGAGAATGCAAGACAGATTGCAGAGGCACGTGCCCGTGAGAAGGAAGAGCTTAAACGCGAGGAAGAGCTTTTCAACGCCGGCGCAGCTGAAGTAGCTGTCAATAATGATGCAAATCAGGCCAATTCACAAGAATAGTTTGACAGTCCTCCTTTCAAACTAGATAATTCTAAATGAGCATGGAACAATTTCTGTTCCATGTTCTGTCTTTACTTAAATCATTTCCTTTTTGTACCGCATTCATAAATAAGAATATATGGAGTGTAAGATGAGCAAGGTTTGGAATTTTTATGCAGGTCCATGCATGCTTCCTGATGAAGTTATGGAGGAAGCTCAGCGTGATTTCAGAGATTTTCAGAATACCGGAATGGGTGTTGTAGAGATTTCTCACCGATCTGCTGAATTCTCCGATATTGCCTCAAAGGCAGAATCACTGCTGCGCGAACTTTTACATATTCCAACAAACTACAGAGTTCTCTTTGAGCAGGGCGGCGGTCGCGGTCAGTTTGCCGCTATTCCTCTAAATCTTTTGCCAGAGAACGGTCAGGCAGATTACTTTGTAACCGGTCACTGGTCAAACTGTGCAGCAAAAGAATGTGCCGAGAAATACGGTAAGGCCATCATTCATGAGTGCACCTATTTAAATTCAGACGGTCAGTACGATGTTGATTTTTCAAAGATGACTGTAACTCCAGGCTCTACCTATGCATATATCTGCATCAACGAGACTGTAAACGGCATTGAGACTTTGGAGAATCTTCCTGATACCGGTAATGTGCCTTTAATTGCCGATATGTCATCTAATATCATGACAAGACCTATCGATGTTTCAAAGTTCGGTGCCATTATCTTCGGTCTTCAGAAGAATGTCGGTCCATCTGGTATGACAATTACCATCGTTCGTGAAGATCTTGTCGGTCACGCACGTAAATACTGTCCTTCAGTTCTTGACTGGGCGGTTCTGGATAAGTACGGTTCCATGTTCAATACCCCATGTACTTTT
>JAZRAY010000050.1:0-9638 GCA_045634805.1 Succinivibrio sp.
ATGAAGCTGAACAACAGAAAGCTTATCAGAGATTTCATTAAGAATTTCAATACGCTCAAGATTTACACTTAAAGGCCACACCTGTGTCTTATATTTGTTGTAAGTAACGCCATCTTCGTTAATAACCTGCTCAACAACATCATTCATAACCCAATGGTTATCAATATAGTTACCGGTGGCAGCACGAGAAAATGACTTAAGTTTTGTTCCTTCATATTCGTACTTGGCAACACCTGCAATTGTCTTTCTGTTAATCATGGCACAGATGCCGATAAACATGTTTCCTTCTTTTATCCAGGCGCCACTTGAAGTTACAGAAACACCTGTTGAAGCAGAGGCATGACGATAGTATTCGTCCTCAGCATGTTTATCCAGCTTAGGTACGGCCATCTCTGAGATAGCAATTACAACCATAATTACTGGAATCAGACTTTTTACACAGGAAATTCCAATATTAAGTTTTGAAAGACCGATCGACTGGAGAATGATGATTTCAGAATTTCTTGCCATCATTCCAAGACCGATAACACCACCGATTAGAATTGAAACAGGAAAAAACTGAACAAAAACAATTGGTAGTCTGTAACAGACATAAATAAGAACAAAACCAAAATCAATGTCGCCTCGACCTATATATCTAAGAGCATCAATCAGATTAATCAGACCAGCAAACAGAGTGAGGCAGACTGAAACCAAAATTACAGATAAAACAATATTTTTTCCGACGTATCTATCTAATATTCCGTACATAAGTCATTTCCAGTAAAAATCTGCTGTAATTTTATCATATTAGGCTGATCAAGTAGTTGAACAAATTTGATTAAATATAATTTGACAATATTCGCTTTTATTTAAATGATTGTAATATTTTTACAAATCAACCATACAAAAAATGATATTTTGTACAATAGAAATATAAAAAAAGTAAGAAGAAATAAGTAACATCTATAAAATAGATAATAATATCTGAGAAAGATATAGCCTAAAAAATGCCATTTAATAATGAATATAAAAAAACACCTTTTGTAAAAAATTCTAAAAATCTAACTTTCATTGTTTTATAATTTGTCACATTATTAGACAAATATTATTAAGAATATAAAAATGACACTAAAATTACCTATTGCAGTAAAAGAACGCACAATTGATTCTCCATTTACATATTTCATATATGACAGTGATGAGGACGATTTTGTTGTTCCATTTCACTACCATGAAGGTCAACAGTTATTTCGTGTTATAGAAGGAAGTGTGAGTATTTCCATAAACTCAAACCCTTTTGTACTACAGAAAGGCGATTGCGCAATTGTTCCTGAAAACTGTGTTCATGCACTTTATCCTCTAGAAAAAGGAACAAAATTCGAATCAGTAGCATTTAGTCTTCGTGAGCTATTCGATTTAAGTCAGAGTCATTATTCCCTTATAAAAAAGATTATGACCCATCAGATCGAAATAAGCCTTTACTACAGCAACAAAGATAATAAAGCTATAACAGATGTTGCAGAAGAGCTGACCAGAGTCGTTAACTCAAATGATATGTGTGCAAGCATCATGGCAACAGCAAAAGTACTTGAGTTATTCGGCGAAGCTACAAAACTAGAAAGCTGCAAAATCTACGACCGAGACTTAGTAAACAGATACTACAAGTACTATATTAAATCCACAGTCATCTACAAGTACATCTGCGATAACTACCGCAGAGAAGTTACTTTAGAGGAACTGGCAAATGCAGTTGAGCTTTCAGAAAAGTATTTCTGTAAGTTCTTCAAGGAGCTCACAGATTTAAGACCAATGGAATTTGTGAATATGTTCAGAATAGAGGCTGCTGCAATTGAGCTGGCAATCTCAACTGACAGTATCAATGAAGTTGCTTCAAGATGTGGATTTAAGGATCCTTGTTACTTTACAAAGCTATTCCGCAGATTCAAGGGTGCTTCACCAAGAGATTTCAGAGAAAGCATCCCAAATCACTTCACAAAATAATAAATAACGTTAACTTTTTTGACGGCAACTAGATCTAGTTGCCGTTTTTTTACTTCTTCTTGATTGATTTAAGAAGATTCTTATCTACATTCAAAGGAATCAGCACAAAAATAAGGAAAATCACTGGAACCATATACATTCCTGGGAATAAAGGGATTTTTCCTGAATTGAGAAGATTTCTGATTGATAAGATAGCTAAATAGTAACAGACAAACAGAATAATAGCAGGACCTAAACGAGCGAACTTACCCTGTCTTGGGTTAATCATAGATAGCGGAACTGCCATAATGGCAAAAATAAAACAGGCAAAAATCGGTGCAACTCTCCACTGCAGTTCTATCTGCGCCGCAAGATTATTGGATTTATATAAATCAGCAGTTGAGATACTCTGTAAAGAATTATCCTTAGAATCCTCTTCAGCAGAATAAGGAACAGGGATTGATAATGTATTAAAGTCAACCTTCTCAAGCTCAGGAGAAACACCATCTGACTTATACAGAGAACCATTCTCCAAAACCACCCACTGAGTTCCGGTTTTATCTTTTGATAGGTGACCTGAGACAGCTGTCAGGAATTCATACTCTGTAGAATTAATTGCTCTAGCCTTTACTGTTTTGATTACAAAGACCTGACCTAGCTGCTTGTTACCTTTATCATCATTAACTTCATGAATATAAAGTGAATAATCACCAAAATCAGTGAATTTACCACTCTCAATAGGTAAATATCTAGGATTATTCTGAGAGGAATCTGTAAGAGTATTCTTAGCCTGATTTGCTGAAGGCATAAAATACATGCAGTTCAAACCGGTAGCAACTGCAGTAATAAAAGCCAGAATCAGACAGATTTTCATAAAAGACACACCTGACAATCCGGATGAACGCATAACGACCATCTCAGAATCAGATGACATTCTTGAAAGAGAAACAATAATACCTACATAAAGACTCATTGGAAGCAGAATAAATCCAATAGAAGGCAGAGAGTACACGATTAACTCTGACACTACACCAATAGGAATATTTCCGACAGAAGCCTGACCTAGAATCTTAATAATTGTCTGGCATAAAAAGACAGAAAGCAGTACAACCAATGTAACTATCTGAACTTTAAAGATATCTTTAAATATGTATTTATTTAAAATCAAAGTATATTCCTATATCTTTTTTAATGAATTTATCCATGCACTAATCAATGAAACTGGCGCTCTACTATTCAGCATAGGTGAATCTGCCTTTATATACTTCATTTCATTATACGCATCAAGTAAATGAGATGCTGGAATTTTTACAAGTTTATCTAAGGAAATTCCCTTTAACAAAGGAAGGCTGTCCTTATCAATTCTAGCCTTGCATTTTAACAGCTCTAAAATAAACTCCTGCAGAATAAGATGCCTGTGTTCGTTTGAAAGATCCATAAGAAGTGATACGGATTTTGTGGAAGCAGATGAAGAAACATCCTCGGTTAAAGCCTGTATGAGTTCAACCGCTCTAACATCGAGTTCTTCCTTGTAATACTTAATTGCACCTCGAGGAGAATTAAAGGACAAGGCCAAAGCAATCTTTGCCCTATCCATAGAAAAATCATTACCTAAATGAGACTTAAGATAATCTAAACCTGTCTCCTCAGAGACTCTAGGGATCTGAATCTTAAATGCACGAGAAAGAATAGTTGCAGGAAGCAGTTCCAGACTCTTTGTAAGAAGTATTATCAGTGTATTTGCAGTAGGTTCTTCAAAGGTCTTTAATAAAGCATTTGCAGCGCCTTCTCCCATCAGATGAGCATTTGAAATCACCGCAACCTTACCCTTTCCCAGAACAGAGCCCTGGGAAATCCACTCATTTAAACTTCTGATACCATCTATTCTTACAGATTTAGTTCCTTTAGAAGGGGGCTCAGACTCAAAATACTCTTCGTTAAGAGGAGTTCCCATATCATTGAGTAATTTAGAAAAGCTGTGGGTAAGATCCTCCTGACGGTCGGATTCATCCTGAGTAGAAGATAGTAAGGAAATAAAATCAGGATGAGAGCCATTCTCAAGATCATCAAATAAATGACATGACTTGCATGTTCCGCAAGATTCCTTAGGTTTCCTGTCTGAGCATAAGTAAAGCTTAGCAAATTCTAAAGCAAGAAATGCACCACCAAGATCTGGTGATCCCGCAAGAATCACAGATGAAGGAACTCTTCCGCTTTCTATAGAATTTCTAAAAGTCTCAAGAGGAGGAATCAACCAGGGATCAAACATTTAATTTTTCCAGGCAAGCAATAACATTAGCGCTAACTTTATCTAAAGGCAAAGAACCATCAATAAGAACAATATGTTCAGGATCTGCCTTTGCACACTCTATATATGTGTTTCTAACTCGGATAAAGAAATCAATTTTTGACTGTTCAAATCGGTCAAGTTTTCCTCTTTGTCTTGCCCTTTTCATTCCTTCTTCAGGATCAATATCAAGCAAAAAGGTTAAATCAGGACGAAAATCACCTAATACAATTTTTCTTACAGCATTTATATGGTTCATATCCATACCGCGACCGCCGCCCTGATAGGCAACAGTAGAAAGATCATGTCTATCACAGATGATATCAAATCCTTCCTGAAGCTTTGGCTTAATAAAACTGTTTACAAGCTGAGCTCTTGCAGCGTACATAAGAAGTAATTCTGTTGTATCACACATTGAATCGTCTTCTCTAGGATTCTTTAACAATGCGCGAATATCCTCAGCAATTGGAGTTCCACCAGGTTCTCTAACACAGATTACCTTTCTTCCTTTTTCTTTAAGGTAATTGCTTATAACCTCAATCTGAGTTGATTTTCCTGCGCCTTCAGAGCCTTCAAGAGTAATAAATAAGCCTTTTGACATTTTCACTATCGAATAATTATAAAAAACAAAACTGACGGTAATTATACCATCAGCTTCGAGTCGAAAAAGTAATGAAATTAAAGATGTTGAATTTTACTTCACTTTGTTTTTTGATAGATTTTTGGAAGGAGACTTTTTACTCTCTTTAGGACTATCCGATTTATCAGATTTATTTTCGGATTCAGATGTTTTATCCTTTGCGACATCGCCAGTAGAAGATTTTTCCTCTTTAACATCTGTTGAAATCTTTTTGTCGGTAGCGATCTTTTCAGTTTTTACATCTGCATCCTTTGCTTCTTCAGAAACAGTATCGTCACTCTCTGGTTCAGCAGAAGTACTCTCTGAATTATCGCTGTCCTTTTCGTCAAACATCTTATAGTTTTTAACTTTTTTTCTGTATTCAAATACGGCTTTATTGTGGTCAGTTAAATTATTGGAAAAAACATGACCTTCTGTTGGAGAAACTCCCTTTGCAACAAAATATAAAGCCTTGGTATTTTCAGGATGTAAGGCAGCACGAATAGATTTTACCTGAGGCATACATATTGGAGTTGGAGGAAGACCGTCTCTTGTGTATGTATTATATGGGCTGTCAGCTTTAAGCTGAGACTTCTTTAGAGTTCCAGAAAAATCACGACTTACACCATACATAACCGCAGGATCAGTCTGCAGACGCATTCCCTTTGACAGTCTATTTTCAAAAACAGCAGCAATAAGAGTTCTTTCCTCATCTAAAAAGGTTTCTTTCTCAATTATAGAGGCAAGGATCAGAGCTTCATATGGAGTCTTGATATTATTGCTCTTATCTCTGTTTTCCCACTCAGACTTCAGAGCTTTCAGCTGAGAAATAATACCCTGTCTGAAAATTGAATAAAAAGGATCCTTCTCATACAGAGGATAGGTAGCAGGTGAAATCAGTCCCTCAAGAGAAGCGATGTCATCTCCAATAAACTCAAGCAAGTTTGGATTATCTTTTAGAATATCCCTGATAAAAGACTCTTCTTTGGAAACAGCTGAAAAGAACTTGTCATCAGTGAGCTTAGTCTTAAATCTTTCAGCTTTTTTAATAATTTTTGAAAGATTAGTTCCCTCAACAATTGTAAAAGTAGGATATGTTTTGACAATAACATTTCCCTCAGACATATCCTTCAGAACAGAAATAAAGCTTTTATTTGGGCCAACCAGATACTCGCCCTTCTGAATTGATGAAAACGGATTGGAAAAGCGCAGGTAGACTCTTGCAACGAGACGATCCCATGGATTATCCAGAAGATCATTTATAACGGTCTTGGTAGTAGCACCTTTTTTTAGTTCGTATACCTGAGTTTTACCTGTAATTTCATTGTTATTCAGCTTTTCTATAGACTCATACGCAAAATAGGAAGCTGTTAGCGCTGAAATCAGAATAATAATAAAGAATGCAAGATAAAATTTTTTTGATTTAGTCATGCAGAAATCACTTAGTAAATTTCAAAAAGGATATTCACCGATTATAGTTGAAATATTTTTGTTAATGAAACAATAATCGGTAAAACGATCGTTAGCGACCAAAATACATGACATTATTTAGGAGAAAAATAGGAACAGAAATTTAATCCCCAAACAACGCTAAGAACTAATGATTCAGATCAGATTCTCTTGAGTAGAACTTCATAGATCTCTTTGTTTCAAGAATTGACTCTGAAATCTCATTCATAATCTCGTAATAATCTCGTCCTTTTGAAATGGTACTTGAAGAACCGATTACGACTTTGAGATTAATACATACATTCGCCACATTGAAGGATTTTTCCATTTCATCATATAGTTCAGCCTGGACTCTATCAACATCAATATTTGAACGAATATTCTTCATAAAGATAATAAATTCTGAACCAATACGACAAACCACATCATTGTAGCTGATAACTGATTTTATCCTTTTGGTTACCTCACACAGCAAAGCATCTCCGACTTTAAAATCATAGCAGGAGTTTATCTGATTAAAATGAATCAGCTCCAGGACAACAATGCCGTGATCAGAAGAACCTCTGATATGATTCTTAACATAGGCTAAAAAATTATCGTGACCTATAGTGGCTGTTATAGGATCAATCTCCTGAGCCTTTTTCAAATCAGAGTGAACCTTAACAAGGTAGTAGGATAAGGCCATTGTAAACAGGTAAAGAATAAACAGCACAAAATATATCTTATTACCAAGAAGAGATGGCTTTCCAACATTCTTTACCTTAAGCGCAAAATCCCAGTGCTGTTTGCCAAATACAATTGTTCTCTGTCGATAGACAACATTTTTATGATTGAATAAAGAACTATCACCCCATATAAAATCTCGGTCAGCCTTATATATTGGAGACTTAATGGAATATATAAACATGCTGTCTTCTGCATTTAGTTTCATGCAGTCAAGAAGTTTATAGAAATCAACAATTACACCTACATATCCCCAGTATTTGCCACCGACATAGACAGCCTTTCTGTTAAAGACGTTTATTTCATGAGTTCTTGGAGAAATAATCGGTCCCTGCACGACTACCTCACCAGGATTTCTTCTTGTAAGATCAAGGTAGTATTCAGTACTTTTATCCGGATCATTTAATTGAAAAGAGCTTTGATTGTCATCTTTGGAAATTACAAAAGGCGAATCATTAGGAGCAATGATATATCCGTTTATAAAGTCATTATTAACAGCATTAAAAAAAGCTGACAGATCTTTAGGAAGAAGATTCAGTTCAACAAAAGACCTTATTTCCGCCTGTGTTGATTCATGATTGTTTTCAATAAAAAAACTTAATTTTTCGGCATGCTTTCTGACCATGTTGAAATTAGCCTGAAGATCATTTTCAACATTCTCCATTCTTTCTGAGGCAAGTACGCTATTCTGCTGTTCTAAAGCTTCATTAAGACTCACATCAAGATATATTCCTGCAATAAAAAACAGGAATGTTATAACAAAGAAAGCAAAAGTATATATGTAGATACGAAAAGCATTAAATAACACGTATACACCATAGGTTCATTTAAATTACTCTCGATCTTATCATCACGCAAAGACGCATCAAAAGAAGATAGGATGATAGTAGTATCCAGCTCAAATTTTTTCTTAGCGATCTGCTATCAGAATGTATTTTTATCGAATTTTAAAGATGCAGATTTTTGTGTGAGTTTGGTCAAAAAGTGGTAGAATAACGCATATTTTTTTTGCGCAAAAATAATTAACAATTAAGGCTGTTAATAATATGGATATGGAAAAAACCTATACCCCGGAAAATTTTGAAAGCGATACCTACCAAAAGTGGGAAAAAGAAGGTTATTTTAAACCAAACTACGATGAGTCAAAGGAATCCTTCTCTATCGCTTTACCTCCACCAAATGTAACAGGTTCCCTTCACATGGGTCATGCTTTCCAGCAGACTATCATGGATACACTGATCCGCTACCACAGAATGAAAGGTGACAACACACTATGGCAGTGCGGAACCGACCATGCAGGTATTGCAACTCAGATGGTTGTAGAAAGAAAACTTGCAAAAGAAGAAAACCTGACCAGACATGATCTTGGTAGAGAAAAATTCATTCAGAGAATCTGGGACTGGAAAGAGCAGTCTGGTGGTACCATTACCCGTCAGATGCGCAGATTAGGCACATCTGTAGACTGGTCTCGTGAAAGATTCACCATGGACGAGGGGCTATCTAAAGCTGTTCTTGAGGTTTTTGTTCGTCTATATGATGAAGACCTGATTTACAGAGGAAAGAGACTTGTAAACTGGGATCCAAAGCTGCGTACCGCAATTTCAGACCTTGAGGTTGAGAATAAGGACGTTAAGGGATTCATGTGGTACGTTAAGTACAAACTGGCCGATGGAGTAACAACCTCTGACGGTAAGGATTATGTACTGATTGCTACTACCCGTCCTGAAACTCTATTAGGTGATACCGCTGTTGCAGTTAACCCTGCAGATGAAAGATTCAAGTCAATTGTTGGTAAATTCCTTGAATTACCTCTAGTTGGAAGAAAGATTCCTGTTGTAGCTGATATTCACGCAGATATGGAAACAGGTACCGGCTGCGTAAAGATTACCCCTGCACACGACTTTAATGACTATGCTGTTGGTAAGCGCAACAAACTTCCAATGATCAATGTTCTTACTGAAGATGCTCATATCAGAGACGAAGGTGAGGTATTTGACACCAACGGTGAAACTTCAACTGAAGTAAGCGGTTATATTCCTGAGGCATATCGCGGATTAGATAGATTCGAAGCAAGAGACAGAATTGTTGAAGATCTGAAGGCTCAGGGACTTCTGGTTAGGATTGAAGACCACTCTCTATCACAGCCATTTGGCGATCGTGGCGGTGTTCCAATCGAGCCAATGCTGACCGATCAGTGGTATGTTCGCGCAAGCGTTCTTGGCAAGCCGGCTGTTGAAGCTGTTAAAGACGGCAGAATCAAGTTCGTTCCAGCTCAGTACACCAATATGTACTACTCATGGATGAACGACCTTCAGGACTGGTGTATTTCCCGTCAGCTATGGTGGGGTCACAGAATTCCTGCCTGGTATGACCAGAACGGTAAGGTTTACGTTGCAAGAAACGAAGAAGAAGTTAGAGAGAAGTACAAGCTAGGTTCAGATATCGAACTTACCCGTGATCCAGACGTACTGGATACCTGGTTCTCTTCAGCACTTTGGACTTTCTCAACCTTAGGCTGGCCAGACAATACTAAAGAGTTAAAGATGTTCCATCCAACATCTGCTCTTGTAACCGGATTCGACATCATCTTCTTCTGGG
>JAZRAY010000051.1:0-3009 GCA_045634805.1 Succinivibrio sp.
AACAAATGACATATGGTTTCTGAATGGTTGTAGTTATTCTGTAAGGATATGCATAAAGCACTTTTTGCAGTCGACTCTGATTTTAAAGGTTTTGCCACTGACACTTAAGGTATAGCCGCTGACCTTTCCTCCAAACTTGGAACAGGTGCCATACTCGTTGATAAGGCAGAACTTGCAGGTCATAACAGAATTCTTCTCAAGACTCTCTTTTGGAGTATCTTCAAGACC
The DNA here is from genome assembly GCA_045634805.1 of Succinivibrio sp. Lineage (GTDB taxonomy): Bacteria > Pseudomonadota > Gammaproteobacteria > Enterobacterales > Succinivibrionaceae > Succinivibrio. The sequence goes on from JAZRAY010000051.1 coordinate 229, forward strand.
GACCTTAGAACCGCATACTTCATAAAATCTTTTTGAAACAGAGTTTAGAACAAGTCTGGAATCGATATTGTTCTTTGGATATCTGAGAGTATCCGCTTCAAATTTAAATGGTATAAACAGGCTCTCAGCATTAACTCTGTCATGCTCAAGACATGCTGACAGTACCTTGCGCCTTAGCTCATTTACGGAGGATAGACGTAATGACAGTCTGTCAGTCTCACCTGATATTGTAAGGTTATTTAAAACACTGTACTCATCAAGTCTCTTTGATAAGGTAGCTTCAAGCTTCTCAGGAGATATAACACCAAGATCACTGCTGTATTCAAAGTCCAGTGACTCACAGGCTGAGTTCATACTCTCATCTTTAGCTCTGAGAACTAAAGTGTATACATTGCCCTCTTTATGCTCAACTGAACATTCAAGATCATAGGATACAGACCGCTGTGCAAAGTTTTTGGCATCAAGTGTCTTTTCAAATTCTGAATCAAGATTTCTGTAAAGAACAGTACCACAGGTTAAATTAACCTTGCCAAATACATTTATAACCGCTGACTTTGGATTCTGCTCTGTAACTGAATTGATTCTAAAGCCATCAACTGAAGGAACACGCTCTGAGATATTGATTGAGTTTTTTAAGGCAGAATCACTCTCTTTTAAGAAGGTTAAGCCATCACCATTGTTAAGCACGGTTTTGCCGATAAGCTTAACTGCAATCTCACTTTCCTTGCCCTTGCGCTTTACAGAAACTACAGTTCCAATCTTTGGTCCTAAAAACTTTGGTGTTGCGGCAAAAGGCAGTGACTTTTTATTGTCTGTGAAAAGACCGTCTGTAAAGCCACGGTTGAAAGTCTTATCAAGATCAGCTTTAAAAGCTACCTGACTTTTTCCGTAGGATGCCCTTTCATACTGGTCATTTTTCTTAATAAATGAATCAAGCTTTGAGCTTATAAATGCAGTGGTGTTGGCCACATAATTCTTATCCTTTAATCTGCCTTCAATCTTAAAGGAGGTTACTCCGGCAGATAAAAGCTCATCCAGATGATCACCAAGATAATTGTCCTTTAGGGATAGAAGATGACCTACGGCAATTTCCTTTCCATTATGGAAAAGCTGCATTGGCAGACGACAGATCTGAGCACAGCTGCCGCGGTTGGCAGAACGCCCCTTCAGATAATCAGAGATATGGCAGATTCCGGAAACACCAACACACAGAGCACCAAGAATAGAGGCCTCTAATCTTACAGATGGACAGGCTTCGTGGAATTCTCTTATCTGCTCTTTGGTAAACTCTCGAGGCAGAACAACCTGAGTCACACCTAATGATGCGTAAAACTTAAGCTTTTCAACAGTGTCTATGCAGCACTGAGTTGATGCATGAAGCTCTATTCCCTTTGGAATATCAAAGGTAAAAATACTTAAATCCTGAACGATAAGAACATCAATGCCGGCATCGGCCAGCTCATAGATAATTTCCTGAGCATTTTTCAGCTCCTCATCATACAAAAGAGTGTTTAAGGTTACATGAACCTTTACTCCAAAACGATGAGCTAATGAGCAGACCTTTTTGATATCTTCAATTTTATTGGTCGCATCTGCCCTGGCGCCGAATGCTGGACCGCCGATAAAGACGGCATCAGCGCCACATAGAATAGCGTTTTTTGCAGACTGAAAATCTTTAGCTGGAGCTAAAAGCTCCAGTTTTGTTCTATTCAATTGAGAATGTTGCATATACGTTAGAATCTACGGACTGCTTCTCCGGCATATACTCTGTAGCAGGTTCAGCAACTTCTGCCTTTGCTGCCATCAGGGATACTGCAGCCCTGTTTTTTACATAGAATACGTTGGAATTATTTCCTTCAAACTTTAAGGAGCAGGCTTTCTTAATCTTTACACCAAAGCCTTCGGCAAGACGTTTAGCCTGATCTCTGGCATCGGCAATTGCCTTGGCATCTGCTTCCTTTTTTACAGCTGTTGTATCCTTGACCTCATAGCCAAAGCCATTAATGTCAGAAATTCCTGACTCGACAGCCGCTGTGGTTATCTTCTCAATCAGAGAGAAATCATCAATCTTAAAGACAATATCTCTGCTGCAGAAATAACCGTCAAATACTCGCTTAGATTTATCTGTATAGTGATATTTAGGATAGAGAGTAATACTACCTGAAATAATCTGTTCTTTTTTTACACCAAAACTTAGGGCATTATCGTATAGTGATGTGATTTTCTTTTCAACACTATTTCTAGCCTTTACCGGATCTTTATTCTCATCTTTGGCGCTGTAGCTTAATACAGCAACATCCGGCATTACCTCGACCTTGCCGTGACCTACGACTTCAATCACTCCGCTTTCTGTACAGGATTCGGCGAATACGGAGGTTGAACCTAAAATCATCATTGGCACTGCCATATATAAAAAAGCTTTTTTCATACAACAAATCCTTATGTGTTTTTTAACTCTCTAAAAAAACAAAAGGCCATAGAATTTTGATCTGTGGCCTGTCTGTCTGAAAATTGAAATATTATTTTTTGTGTAGCTGACGTGAAGCTTCTGCTGCAGATACAACGCTGTCTAAAGAGCTGTTAGCATCTGATGCAACTTCAACAGCTGCGCCAACTGCGCCTTCTAAAACAGGAGCATCCGCAATTCTAACTCTTGATTTTAATGGTTCCTGAAGCATTGCAATTGCTGCCTGAGAACTGATAACACCAGAACCTAAGTCACAGATAACAACGACACCGTCGCCCTGATCTACTTTTTTGATTGACTCTAAAATACGATTT
>JAZRAY010000052.1:0-2071 GCA_045634805.1 Succinivibrio sp.
CATTTTAAAAACTCCTTGTATCTCCTAACAAAAAATAGGGGGAAGCCTTGTGACCTCCCCCCCCTTAATTGTACAAAATATTATATTGTGATTACTCGCTTAAAGGCGTGTTGTTAATATCAAGAGCAGAGTTGATGTAAACGCAAACTGCAGGGTGTACGTTGTAAGCAGCAACACCGAACTTCTGATATGTCTGAATCTCGTGTGACCAGTCTTCCTGAGAAGGAACCTCACGAACAGCAGCCTCACCCTCAAAAGCAACCTTAATGGGCTTCTCAGAACCAACAGGGATAATCAGCGCGCGAGAAGGATCAATAACCTTAACAGCGTCTGTTGTATCCTCAAAGGACTGAGGAAGGATGATAACATCGTGGCCCTTGTAACGGCTGTAGTAACCAACATCCCATCTGACCTGCTTCATTCTATCGGAAGCCCACTCAGCATCAGGGATCATCGTAGCGGCGAACTCGAATGTGCAGTAGATTGCGGCCTTGCCATAAGCATCAGCTGTAGCAAGCAGTCTGTCCATCTTCTCCTCTACGAACTCTGTATCGGTCTCCTTGTGGATATCATCAAGATCAGCAGCCATAGCTACGAAAGCTCTAGCAATCTCTCTGTAGACAGCCTCGTCCATACCCTCAAGAACGATGTCATAAACATCACTCATCTGGATACGGCCATCGAGGAACTCCTCAAATCCGATCTGGGCAGCTCCGCCCCATGCACTTGTAGGAACCTCAAAGCTAATTCCATCAAGCTTGAACACCTCATAGCGTCCAGCAAGACCAACACGTGTTACGAAGTTCTTCTTAGCTCTTGCCTTGGAGAACTCACTGAAACGAGCACTGAAAACTGGCTTGTCGCCCTGAGCAAATCTCTTAACATCAGCGAAAACGCCATAGTTCTGAAGAACTCTTGCAGGAAGAACCTCATTGATTCCAACCTCAATCAGCTCAAAGATTAAATCCTTATTTCTCTGGTACTCTCTGTAAGAACCACCAGCAAGCTCGTTAATCTCTTTTCTAAATGTTTCATTTAAAGCTTCAAATGTTAAATTCTTTCCCTCGAAAGCAAAGCTCATAGAAGGATTCATTGAAGCCTTGGCAGTAGCCTTAGCTAATGCTATTAAGTCTTTTCTCTCTAACATTATTGTCTCCTCCTTAGCGTATTCTCTGAAGCTTTACGCCAGGCTGACCGTCAGGCATTGTGTACTCTTTAACAACCTTAAATCCCGGAACAGCCGTGCTATTAGCAGCGGACTTCTTTAAGAAACCGGTAGCTGAATCAACCTCGCACTCGTCACCGACTGCTAAAGTGATACCAGCAACCTCAGCACTGTCCGAAGAAGCAGCGCCACCAAATGTATTTGTAGTGAAAATATCACCAATATTTGTCTTTAAAAGTCTCGGATAAATCAGACCATCTGTAAAGTCAGCAGCCTTCAGGCAAAAATCCTTATGCATCTGCTTTCTAGGATCGTACAGCTTTTCCTCAACGTATACTAACATCCACTCACCGTCTCCGTCAACACCAGCATAACCACCAGCGTAGTTATACTTTAAGAACTGACCCTGCTCAAGCTGAGCAATAGCAGCATTATTCTTCTTGGCGGGAAGCTGGGCATAGATCTGTCCAGTCTTCTGAGCAGAAAGGTGGTTAGGCTCGACCTGGCCATAACCTTTTCTCCTAATCTGTAATGACATCGAGAATAATCCTCCTCATTAAATTTTACTCTGCATGTCTTCAACTGCCTTAATCCAATCAGGAGTTGAATCATTTACTTTTAAATCGAAAGTTACAACAGTATCTGTCTCTTCTTTATCAGATTTCTCAGCATCAATTAAATCAAAATTGACCTTTTTTCTATAACAAATTACCGCTAACTTTGCCTCGATATCATCTAACGAATAAGCTCTCTTATTCTCAATGACATCTTTCTTATCTTCATCAGACAGCATAAAGAACTTTTCAATCAAGGCGTCCTTCTGGGCATCCTCAATCTGGTTCTTAAACTCCACAAGCTCTTCATACTTCTTCTCGAGCTCAAAGTACTTAATCTCAAGAGCCTCAT
>JAZRAY010000053.1:0-4009 GCA_045634805.1 Succinivibrio sp.
CTTATCATCTTCAATAACCGGATGAATAAGCGCATATGGCAAAGGCAAATCAGAATATAGATCATTGGACTGTACATTCTTATATGAGGTTCTGCCCTGACTTGATTTCATTCGTTTGGAAGCAAGTTCTATTACCTTCTGAGAATTTGAAGCTTCAGAACCTTTAGCAATACCAATTTTCGCATTTAAGGAACACTTATGGGAATCAACTTCTTTAATCTTACCGATTTCATCCTTAAGCTTCTGAAGAATTTTTGAAAGTCTGTCGCTACTGTCTCGATAACAGATAATGAATCTTCCAGACTGCAGTCTTCCCAGAGTTGTCATAGGAGTAAATACTGATTTTATTCTTTTTGCAATTTCCTTTAATACCTTCTCGGAAAAAGCAAGGCCATACTCTCGTCTTAAGAGAGTTACTGCCCCTACTTCACATAGAATTACAGTATAGTCAGAATTATAATCATGCAGCTCATTTTCCATTCCAAACAGAGCCAGAAGAACTCCTCTTGAGTTCATAAAACCGGTTACATGATCAGTAAACCTTGAATCTGTGTTATCTTCATTACTATGTTCTTTATCATCCAGATCAATAAAATATCCCATCAGACCTACAATTTTTCCTTTCCTGTAGATTGGGAATTTTGTAGCTGAAATTGGTCTGACGACACCATCAACAACACACTCTCCGTCTGAATTTCTGATAATCAGGCCTTTCTTTAAAACATTAAGCTCATCCTGACGGTAAGGAGCATTATTTGTATGCCAGCCCACCTCTTCATCGGTTTTGCCCTTGATTTCATCAAAAGATTTGAATTTGTAGTAATCTAAAAATGATTTACTTACACCAGCAAACCGTCTCTGACTATCCTTCCAGAAAATCTTTACATGACTCTGCTCCATAAGTGTTCGCCATAGCAGAGCATCCTTTGCAATAGAAGATGTTGAATTTCCATTTGCATCAAATCCAAAATAACGGTTTACAGTTGAAACGATGTCTTTCTGATAATCCATGGAAGATGGTTTGATGCAGACAAACATAACCTTATTATCAGTTTCAGGCATGGTTATAATGATGAAATCCTTCCATTCATAGTTGCCGTCAGGCTTTTTAATTCTGAAAGAATCCTCGTAGAAGCCTCGCTGATACTTGTTTATATTCTCAATTAGAAAATCCTTTGTCATAAACTGGCGACAGCGCTCAAGATCATCAGGATAAATATGACGAACCGGATAGTTGGAGTAGAATTTTTTTAAACCGTAAAGTACATCTCCACTTTTCTCTGAAGGGAGATCACTGACAATCACTGTTCTTGAGTCAGTATTCATATCCACAAGATAAATACTGTCAAAGACCGAAATAATGTTACGCAGAGTATTGTCAAAAATCTCATTCTGCTTTATTCCGAAGTCATAATTAACAGCATCAATGTGCGCAAGCAGAAGTGAAAAATTACGGTTTCTAACGACCTGCTCAAAGGAGAAAAGATAATAATGGCCTCTGTCTACAAAGACCATTCTCTCCTCTACACCATTTAAAATTGCTCTTTTGGCAAGATTTCTGAACTTTCTGCTCAGAACAGAATCACTGCTATTCATGTTGATTCTGATTGCGTCAGCATCAGAAATCTGATCTGTCATGATTATTTTCTTATAGGCATCATTTTCACGCAGAAGAACAAATTTCTTATCCTTGCCGTATAAGAATAAGGCTGTAGGATTGTCTTCTGAAATCTCAACCAGACCAGCCTGATCATAAAATGCGCAGGACTCTCTTGATTCGCATTCCAGACCTTTTTCCTTAATATAATCGAAAATATCAGCAAAACTCGTTGGAGGTCCGAATAAATAGCCCTGAATCTTCTCACAGCCAATCTTATTGAGGAATTCAAACTGCTCCTCAGTTTCAACACCTTCAGCAAGGGTATGAATGCCAAGCTTCTTTGCCATCTGAATAGTCTGAGTGATAATAATCTGGGAACGCTTATTAAGATTTCGCAGGAACTCCATATCAATTTTAATTTCATTGAAATTAAAGTCCTTTAAAACATTTAATGATGAATACCCTGAACCATAATCATCCATCCAGACATCAATGCCGATCTCATGAAATCTCTCAATCATGCTTCGCATCAGAGAACTGTCTTTAATCACAGCTGACTCGGTAATTTCTACGACAAAGTAATCAGAAGGGAGATCAAATTCCTTAAGAATACTTTCAAGAGCGCTAACAGGATCACCCAGGTTAAAATCGTGTCTTGAGAAGTTTAGAGATACAGGAACAATAGATTTGCCGTCATCAATCAACGAACGCATAAGCTGAGCAGAACGTCTGGCGATTGCCATATCAAGCTTAAAGGAAAGACCATTGTTCTCAAGTACAGAGATAAACTGGTTTGGCTGCAGAAAGCCATAGGTAGGATCATCCCAGCGGGCCAGTGCCTCATAGCTGCAGATTCTTCTGGTCAGAGTTCTGATTACAGGCTGAAAATAGACACGAATCCAACCGCGCTCAATAGCCTGATCAAGATGAGAAACAATATATTCTCTTAACAGATAGTCTGAGCTCATCTTCTCATTGAACCAGGTATATCTTGATTCAATGGAGTTTTTACTTATATCTGCCGCCATCTTGGCCTTATCAATGGCATAAGTGATATTTTCATCAGGCAGAGCAAGAGCGTAAATACCTGCCCTTGCATTTAATGTCTTTCCAGAATTTGCCCGAGTAAGAGAAGAGAATACACTCTTTAAATCTTCCTCAACGGACTCGGTAGAACTTATAACTGCAAACTGATCACTTCCAAATCTGCAACAGTTTCTCTTACCGAATTTGGATACAAGAATATCTTTGAAACTAACAAGTAGACTGTCACCTTCATCAAAGCCATAACGAAGATTAAAAGCCTTCATACCGGCAAGATCAAAGAAAAGAACAGCAGGAGTCTTTCCCTTGGAGAATATTTCATCAACAGTATTCGGAGCTAAAAACTGAAATTCTCTGATACTGGCAAGATTAGTTAAAGGATCGTATCCAGCAGATACTGTTTGTGAATTATAAATACGTCGGCTTCCACCTAACGCAGCATATAGTAAAGGACCAACCAGTTTGTTCTTCATCAGTACCCCATATTTACTTCCTGAAGAAATCAGATTTATGACTTATGTTTTAATAGCTTTCGAGTGGGTACAGGCAGATTTATGGACTGTTGTATAGAAAAAGACCAAAGCCAGAGCCTGTACATTATTAAATAATAAACATAAATACCCTGTAAGACCTTGTTTAAATACTAATTATTAGCGGACTATTACACTTTTTTTATGAAAAACAAAGATTCGTTCAAAGAAAGATGAGAAACAGAAAAAATCGGAACTGTTTTTTGAATAGGCATAAAAAAAGCACCCTAAGGTGCAGTGGCGGTGAGAAGGGGATTCGAACCCCTGATACGCGTTAACGTATACACGCTTTCCAGGCGTGCTCCTTCAGCCTCTCGGACATCTCACCACGTGAACGATGTTATTTTACTTAAAAATCTGTAATTTGCAAGAGTAAGACCATAACAGATCATCAAAAATAACGGCCAAAACTCCTTATTTCAAAAAAATGAATAATAGACTTAACACGAGTAGAAATGGAACTTATATCTGAGTCTGACAACTCCTGCCCTGACCACTTCACAAGAAATAAGCTCAAGAGATTGCCCCTTTCCAGGCTTCTCATCAGACTTCCCCTCATACTCAAAGATAGAGCCAACACCTGTAAGACCATCAACACCAGGATAAATCACAAGATAAAGCTCATCAATAAGCCCCTGCTTTAAGAATGATCCATTGATCTTGCCGCCTCCGCTTAACAGAACTTTTCTTAATCCAAAATCAGAATAAAGACTGTTTAAAGCCTTGCGGATGTCGTTGCCATCTTTTCCCGCAAAGGTGTAAGAAATCTCGCGCTCTCTAAGATAATCAAGATACTCCTGAGAACAAGTATCTTCGCCCAGAATAACCATTAGGG
>JAZRAY010000054.1:0-2321 GCA_045634805.1 Succinivibrio sp.
CTCCGATGGCAATCATACCAATACCGGCGGCACAGGCTGCGGCAGAACCTGACATGGCAGCCATTACCATACAGGCGGCAATTGCTGCATTAGACAGTCCACCCCATCTATGTCCAAGACAAGCTCTTCCAAAGCCAAACAGACTGCCGGATACACCGCCTACATTCATGAAGTTTCCCATTAAAAGGAAAAATTGAATAGACATTAGGGTAATGCCGGAAACCTGATCGTACATACGCTGGGGAATGAGGAATAATTTTTCTACTCCGCCTCCTGCCAGAAGAAAGGTTGCAAGTGAGGTAAAGCCCATAGTAACCGCAGTGCTTACACCGATCAGCATAAGCAGCAGTACACCTGCAAAGATAAAGAACATGATCATATTACGTTCCGTATTTTGATATAAGGAAGGTAAACCAGGTGACTATCCCAATGTTACCTTCCTTCTGATGACAAATTTATGAACATTTTATAAAGACGCAGAAATTTTACTTGTTGTCTGCAACAGCCTTTAGCAGCTTGTCCATTTCTTCCTGTCCGGCAAGCTCGCCGATTTTCTTGTAGGCAGGTGTCATCTTGTCAATGAATGACTGTCTGTTTGGAGTTGTAACGTTCATGCCCTTACCCTTAAGCTGTTCAATTACCTTGGCTTCGCCTCCGGAAATCTCTTCACGGGTAAGATTCTGTGCCTTGATGGCTTCTTCCTTTAAGATCTGCTTTAGCTCATCAGACTGGGCCTCATAGGAATCCTTGTTGATGATAAGTGCCTGGCAGTCAAAGTAGTGGTTGGTCAGAGCCAGATTATCCTGAGTTTCAAACAGTGAGTCTGCATAGATGGTGAAAACAGGATTTTCCTGTCCGTCAACTACGCCCTGCTTTAATGAGGAATACAGTTCTGAATAGGCAATCTTCTGGGTATTGGCGCCAATTGCATCAAAGGCAGCCAGAAGACCTGCTGAAGGTGGAACACGGATCTTTACGCCCTTAAGATCTTCTGCACTGTTAACCACGATACCCTTGGTGGTAGTCTGTCTGAAACCATAGTCGAACATAGCTAAACCGTAGGCATCATGCTGAGCTAGGCCTTCATTCATCCAGTCCATAACATAGTTGTCGATGACCTTATGGGCATGATCATAGTTTTCAAAAAGGAATGGGGCGGTCATGGCATTAAGCTTCTTTGAATATGTGGCAAGATTTCCCAGAGAAACAATGGCCATATCCAGGGAACTCATGGTAATCTGCTCTGCCAAAGCTGGCTGATCTCCAAGCTCACCTGCAGGATAAACCTCAATAGTTACCTTACCCCCGGTTCTCTCCTTAACATTTTTTGCAAATTGTTCTGCTGCTTTATTGTGTGCGTGAGAAGTTGCTGCTGTGTGAGCAAGTCTTAAGGTCATTTCCTTGAATTCAGCACTGTAGGCTGCTGATGAACAGAAGGTGCAGACTGCTACTGCAAGTACAGTTTGGGTTAAGAGCTTTTTCATCGTAATAATCTCCATTGTATGTTTGTTTAGATTTATTGTTATTTTTTATTTGTTGAGGATGACTATTCTTTAGGAAAGAACATTTTTTATCTATCCAAAATTAACTCTAATCGTAAACGAGAAAAAGGTGATAGTAATTTGTTGCACAAAACCTTGTTTAAAATTCACCTGAAAGCATGATGATTAAGCTTTTGTGATCAGAAAGAAATTTTTGACTCGGATGTTGGAGGAACTAACCTGTGTACGGCTTGTTCTGATGAAAAAGAAATGTGCAGATATGTATAAATCTGCATATTAGACCGGTAAAACAAAAGACAAGTACTCTTAAAAATACTGAGGTCTAATTTGCCTCTCTGTTCTGACTTAAGTTAAGCCTTCTGTATTCACTTGGACTCATTTTCTTAAAGTTCTTAAAGATCTTGGCAAAATAGCATGGATCTTTAAAACCGCAGGAGTAGGCTATCTCATTGATACTTTCATTTTCAGTGGCAAGTCTCATTGAGGCACATTCCAGTCGGAAATTGTTCAGATATTCAATAGGTCTCAGACCAGTTATCTGTTTGAAGAATCTACAGAAATATTTTGGACTCAGATCCAGAGTGTTTGCCATTTCATCTAAGGAGATATCTCTCTGGAAATTATCATATAGGTATCTGAACAGGATAGGCAGTCTTCCAAACTGTTTAGTGTAGTTACCGGTTATCTGACTGATGTATGAGGTATAGAGGCCTTTGTCGTAGATTTTTCCAAAAGCTAAAAGCAGTGCTCCGTAGGCAATGGTTGCATTGCAGTTTTTCGGATTGGTGAAATCAAAGACATTGTCAAAGGCTCTGGTTA
>JAZRAY010000055.1:0-3836 GCA_045634805.1 Succinivibrio sp.
TTGCTTCCATCTCGCTGAAATAATTTTCTATTAGGCATATAGTAGTAACTAGCTTTGTTTTAAAGATAAGGAACCTTTGATAAGTGATTAGTAAAGAACAGGTTTTAGGTCTTGATGACAGCAAGCTTGTAAACTTCAAGGATGATCCGAAGCGAATGCTGGTTCTCCTTGGTGACAGGGATGCTGTTAAGGCTTTAGGCCCTTTATTTGCGGATGCCTATGATAATGGCTTTGAGATTAAGATTGCATCTGCATACAGAAGCTTTTATAAGCAGTTTAAGATTTTTGATGACAAATTTAACGGTAAAAGACCTGTACTTGATGAGAATGAAGAGCCAATGGACATCTCTTCACTGTCAGATGAGCAGAAGGTTTTAGAAATTGTAAGATTTTCTGCAATTCCTGGTTTCTCCCGTCATCACTTTGGAACTGATTTCGATATTTATGCCTCAAACCTCCTTCCAGAGGGCAAACAGCTGGAGCTTACCGCAAGAGAGTATCAGAAGGGCAGCTATTTTTATAAACTGGATGTCTATCTTAAGAACGCTCTGAATAAGTTCGGCTTTAAAAGACCTTATACAGGAAAGAATTCAATGGGCTACGAACCATGGCACATTTCATATGAAAAGAAGGCCAGCGAGTTTTTAGCCTCCTTCAAGCTTGACGATGCACTTGAGTACCTGTCTTCATTTAATGAACCTTGGGTACCTTATGCTATTGAATACGCAAAAACTCATTACAAAGATCTTATAGGAGCCTGATATGACTCAAGAAGTTTTAAATACCGTAATTATCGGTTCTGGTCCTGCAGGATGGACTGCTGCAATTTATGCCTGCCGTTCAGGTCTTTCTCCTGTGCTTGTAAGTGGTCCTGAGGTTGGCGGTCAGCTGACAACTACTCCTGAAATCGGCAACTGGCCAGGCAGAAAGGATGCTCCAGATGGATTTTCTCTAATGCAGACTCTGCAGGAGCATGCTGTATCCCTAGGCACAAAGATGCTGTCTGATACCGTTACCAAGGTTGATTTCAGCCAGGAGATTAAAGAATTAACCTTGTCATCAGGTGAAGTCTTAAAGACTAAAACAGTTATTATTGCCACCGGTGCCAAGGCTAAATATTTAGGACTTCCTAGTGAGGAGACCTATAAGGGAAAGGGCATTTCCGCATGTGCAACCTGTGACGGCTTTTTCTTCCGCAACAAGGAGGTTGCTGTTGTCGGTGGTGGCTCTGCTGCCTTCGTTGAAGCTTTATATCTGACTAACATGTGTAAGAAGGTTTATCTGATCCACAGAAGAGAGGGCTTCAGATCTGAAAAGGTTATGGTCGATAAGCTCCGCTCCATGGTGGATTCCGGCAAGGTGGAGTTTATCCTCAATGCACAGATCACTGAGTTTAAGGGCGATGGCAATAGGCTGACAGGCGTTGAGCTGGATGTAAAGGGCGAGAAGAAGGATCTTGCTTTAGACGGTGTCTTTGTTGCCATCGGTCATGCTCCTGCAACCTCTATTTTTGAAGGTCAGCTTGAACTTGATAATGGCTATATCAAGACTGGCTTCGGCACTGATACTGCAACCTCTGTAAAGGGAGTTTTTGCAGCAGGAGACTGTGCGGATATGGTTTACAGACAGGCAATTACCTCTGCTGGTGAAGGCTGTAAGGCAGCACTGGATGCAGAGAAATATCTTTTAGGATAATTTATGCTACAGGATATCGGGGATCATCTTTTTAAGAACGAGTTTTCATTAAAAAGAGCTCCCCTGGATACAGATTTCGTCCTTGCCTTTAAAGACAGGGACGTCTACGTAAAGGGAGATGGTAAGAATTCTCCTTTAACATTTCCAAGAGCTTTCTCTTTTCCAAAAGAGAAGCTTACCTACCTTTTCTCAATAGATGAGAATGCCTATTTTCTCTATAACGACTCATGCAATGCACTGAATATCGACGGTTTTGAATGGCAGAGAAACACTGTGCTGCGTTCTGACAATCCTCGTATTGAATGCTTTGCAGGTTTTACAGCATATCATCTATACAACTGGTATATGAGTAACCGTTACTGTGGAAGATGCGGCTCTCTTACTACTCACTCAAAGTCAGAGCGAGCTCTGTGCTGTCCAAACTGCGGCAACATCATCTATCCTAAGATTGCTCCTGCGGTGATTGTCGGAATTACTGACGGAGATAAGATTGTAGTAACCAGATACAAGGATCGCCCATACAGAGGCGTTGCCCTGATTGCCGGTTTCTGCGAGATTGGTGAGACTCCTGAGCAGACAGCTCACAGAGAGGCTATGGAGGAGGTTGGTCTTAAAATTAAGGATCTGACCTACTGCGGTTCACAGCCATGGGGACTTGATAGCAATATTCTGTTTGGTTTTATGGCAAGAGTTGATGGTGATACAAAGATTACCCGTGATGAGGGAGAGCTTGCGGAGGCTTTCTGGATTACACGTGAGAATATCGATGAAATTCAGTCAACCATCTCTTTAACCAAGACCATGATTAACAATTTCAAAAAGTACGGTTTTGATCTGAAAAAGTAGAATGGCTTTAAAAGCAGAATATCTGGCAGGATAGAAATGATAAAGCATAGGCCATACTAAACCTATGCTTTTCTATTCTCTGAATACTAATCGTCTTCAGTTGGATACTGAAGGAATAGCTTTCTTTCAAGACGCAGGAACTTGTATGCGGTCTTGCTTTCCTCTTCGACCTTAAGAGCATCGAATCTGCCGTATCTTACATCGGTCAGAAGCTTGATATCTGAGTCGGTAAGATCCTTTAGAGCAGCGGTGTACTGTCCTAGGAACTGGTTTGCAAGAAGCTCATCCCAAGGATATACAGTTGAGATTGATCTCAGGATGAACATTGACATGGTATCCAGGCAGATCAGGCATTTTTTCTGAAGTAACTGCAGGAAATCCTTTGAAAGCTCATTGTTTTCTGCAATGTTGTAGAAATCCAAAGATGGGCCAACTGCACCGTCAGTGTATGCAATTGAAGCCTTTGAAGGATCATCGTGTACACGAATGAACTCTGGCTCGATCTCAGCCTGTTCAGCATTCTCAAGAATCAGAGCCTTCATTTTCTCTGAACAGAGAATAAGAGGCTTCTTGTTCATCATGGACAGAATATCTGTAACGTTATCCATGCCGTTAACCTCTTCAGAGTCTGGCACATAAACGCAAAGAGTAGCAAACACTTCCTTCTCGGGTGGTCTGATAACCTTGTGTGCATCAGGAGGACACTCTGGGTGATAACGTTCAGGCATTGACATTTTTGTATATCTCCTAGTTCTTACTAATCGTGTAATCTAAGAATTCTATCAAATTCTCATAGTGTTATACCAATCTTGTAAAGTTTAATTTTCAGACAGCAAATTTTTTTCAAAGTTTTTTGTGCTAGAGTATCCGGTAGAACAAAAAATTGTTGAATTAGCTCTACTTTATGTATTTTTCAATTCACAAATCCTTTAATCTCAATTAAAATATAGTATTGCATTACATTTTAATAACTATAAAAGGAGTTTCTTGTGGAAACCCAGGAAAACGCACTACAGCAGCCTGTAGAAAATGCTAAAGAATCAGCTGCAGAGAAGACCGCAGAGACTGGTTCTCATTTTGAACATGTAAAAGAGTCAATGGAGCTTCTTTACAAGGCTTTCCCTAAGGCTTTTGTAAAAGAAGGTGACTGCAAGCCTCTTAAGATTGGTATCTTCGATGAGCTGAAAGAGAGAATTTCAGGTATTGAAGGTCTGTCTGTATCAAAGGTTCGTGCAGCACTACGTCTGTATACCTCCCGTCTGAAGTAAAGTCGGATCGTAGCCATGTCGTTCTGT
>JAZRAY010000056.1:0-4598 GCA_045634805.1 Succinivibrio sp.
AGCCTGTGTTCTAGGCGGTATTTCACTCTCGGGCGGTTTAGGAACTCTGATAGGTGCAGCCATCGGTGCTGTAATTATGACCTCCATCACCAGAATTCTGGTTTTCCTGGGATTATCATCAAATTACGACAACACGATTACAGGTATCATTCTGATTGTTATCGTGGTTGTTAACACCATTATTCAGAATCGTGAAATAGTAAAGAGTCGTCGAGAGATTTCTCTAAAGCGTATTGCTCAGAAAGCCTTTATTGATAATCAGGAGGTATCAAAATGAAACGTTGGGATCTGACCTTACTTGTAATTTTGATTCTGGAAATATGCATATTCGCTTATGCAAATCCTAAGTTCCTGATGCCAAGAGTTATCTTTGGTTCAATCAACGATATTATTCCAATCTGCATTATTTCTCTTTTCGTAACCATGGTTATGATTACTGCCGGAATTGATATTCAGGCTGGTGCAGTGGTTGGACTGTCATCAATTATCGTCGGTGTGACCTGGCAGGATCTTGGACTTAATATCTGGGTTGCTTCTCTTGTCGCTATTATAATTGCAGCCCTGGTCGGACTTCTGACTGGCTACATAGTTGCCTATTATCAGGTTCAGCCTATGGTTGTTACCTTAGGCGGAAGCTTCCTTTATGCCGGTCTTGCTCTTTTAATCTCAACCTTATCATCAACAGAAAGCTATAAGGGTATCAGCGGTTTCCCTGAGTCCTTTGTAAACTTCGCATCCTATCGTATAGGCGGAGTTCTTCCTGTTCAGGTGGTGGTCTTTTTGGTAATGGCAGCATTTGCCTGGTTCCTGCTGCATAAGACCAAGTACGGACGCAAGATCTTCTTAATCGGTATTAACCAGAACGCAGCTGAGTATTCAGGAATCAATACCAGATTCATCATCATGTCTACCTATGTTCTATCAGGTATTGCTGCTGCGGTTTCAGGAATTCTTTTAACCTCCTATCTGGGTACAGCAAAAAGTGACCTAGGCGCAACCATTACACTGCCAATCATTACAGCAGTGGTTCTGGGCGGCACTCTTATGACCGGAGGTAAGGGCAGTATCATCGGTACAGCACTGGCTGCCGTGATTATCGGTGTGCTTAAGTTCGGTCTGCCTTTATGCTTCAGAGTCAATATGCAGTATCTGGATATTCCGGTTGGTCTGCTATTGCTGATTGTTATCAGTGCAAGGGCACTAAGCAATCGTCCAGAAGTCATTGTGTTCATCAGCAATTTAAAAAAAAAACTAGATCCTAAACAAGATTTACCTTTGATAAAGACTACATAAGGAGTTTTATATGAAAAAAACTTGGTTGAAATCAGCTGTTATTTCAGCAGCAATTGCAGCTTGTCTTTCAGTATCAAATGCATATGCAGGCGATCTAAAAGATAAAACCGTTGCTTTCATTCCAAAGCTGACAGGTAACGCATTCTTTGAGTCTGCAAACGTTGGTGCGCAGAAGTATTCAAAGAAGGTTGGCTATACCGTAGAATATATGGGCTCTCCAAATGCTTCTGTAGCAGATGAGGTTAATGTTATTAACCAGGCTGTAGCAAGAGGTGTTGATGCAATCTGTATTTCTTCAGTTGATGCTACCGGTCTGAACAAGGCTCTTGCTGATGCCATGAAGGACGGTGTTACTGTTGTAACCTGGGACTCTGATGTTGGCGAAGACTGCCGTACTCTGATGGTTTCACAGGGAACTCCTGATATCTTAGGTAAGATGCTTGTTGATATGTCAGTAGATGCACTGCAGAAGCGCGGTGTAGATCCTAAGAAGAAGGCTGTTAAGTACTGCTGGCACTATTCACAGGCTACTGTAGCAGATCAGAACTCCTGGCAGAAGGAAGGCGAGAAGTTTATTAAGGCAAATTATCCAAACTGGGTAAATGTTGCTCCTGATAACTACTACTCAGAGCAGGATGCAGAGAAGGCTGTTTCAATCGGTGCTTCTGTACTTGAGGCAAATCCAGATATCGACCTTATCATCTGCAATGACTCAACTGCTCTTCCAGGACAGCTGACCGCTGCTCAGAACAAAGGTCTGAACAAGTCAAAGGTTACCATTACCGGTTTTGCTTCTCCAATGTCTATCAAGAACTTTGCTAAGTCAGACATTATTGAGGAGTGGGGCCTATGGGACTGCGGTGTTCAGGGCGCAATCGGTACCTATCTAGGTGCTTATCTGGCTGCTGGCAACGAAGTTAAGGTTGGTGATGAGATTGAACTACCAGAAATCGGAAAGATCAAGGTAATGCCAAATGATTCATTAGTTCCAGGTTCAAAGACCGGTGCTAAGAACAATGGTGTTGTGCTGCTGCCAGAGCGTCTGGTATTCACCAAGGATAATGTTGATAATTACAACTTCTAATAATCAATTATTCTATTTTTAAATAATGCGACCGCCGGTATATCCGGCGGTTCAAGGAGTATAAATGGCAGATTTAGACGGCTTAAAGGTTGCTCACGATTATCATATCGATGAGCCTTTTGCTAATAATAAAGGTTTCTATGTAAAAGGTGCCAACGCCCTGGACTGGGGTATGAAGAAGCACCTTGCTAATATTTTCAATCCTGTAAGCGGCAATACTGTAATGTTTGCCTTTGACCATGGTTATTTCATGGGCTCAGTATCAGGCCTTGAGAGACTTGATTTACTTCTTCCAAAGCTGATGCCTTACATTGATGTTCTGATGTGTACCCGCGGAGCCTTAAGAACCTGTATTGATCCATCATGCCGTAAGGCTGTTGCCCTAAGAGCAACCTCAGGTTCATCCATGGTACAGGAAGATCTTTCTCATGAGATTCTGGCTGTTGATGCTGAAGAGGCTGTAAGACTGAATGCAGACTGTCTTGCAATTCAGACCTTCATTGGCGGTGACGGTCAGTTAAGCTCACTTAAGAATCTTGAAGATGCTGTAAACATGGGCTGCAGATATTCAATTCCTATTTTAGGTGTTGTTGCAGTAGGTAAGCAGATGGAAAGAACCACCAAGTTCTTCAAGCTTGCAACCCGTATGCTTGCAGAGTTAGGTGCCAACATGGTTAAGACATACTACTGTGACGACTTTGAAGAGGTTGTTGCAGCATGTCCTGTACCTATCGTTGTTGCCGGCGGTAAGAAGCTGCCTGAGAATGAGGCTCTAACCTTGGCTTACAATGCTATCAAGGGCGGTGCACGCGGTGTTGATATGGGAAGAAATATCTTCCAGAGTCTTCACAGTGTTGAGATGCTTCAGGCTGTAAACAAGATTGTTCATGAAGGATTTACTGATAAGGAAGCTTACGAGTTCTATCAGGATTTAGTTAAATAATACAATTTTTCCTTTTTGTCATAAGCCTGGATTCTGAAAATGATACCAGGCTTTTTTTTGCACCAATACTCATTTTTTCAATTAAATTCAGCCTAATAATTTCAGTGCCTATCACGTTTTTAGCTGAAAATTTGCGACATACTCCTCGCCTTCTCACATAAACCACAAAAATATCGGTAAAAAAAGGAAATTTTCCATACATCACCTAAAATAGATTATGTAGAAGTTCATTATTACTAGAAAACGGATCTGCAAATGGCTGGTTTAATTGAAAATATTGAAAGACGTACTGGTATGGTTGGTCAGAACCGCATGGAAATGCTGTTGTTCCGCCTTCCTAACAGAAAACAACTTTATGGTATGAATGTGTTCAAGATTCTGGAGATTCTTCCATGTCCTCATCTAACAATCATGCCGAAGTTGCATAAATCAGTGATTGGAGTACTGAATCATCGTGGTACAACCTCCTCTGTTATTGACTTAAGTCTGGCAATGGAAGGTCCAAAAACCGATGATTACCGTAAGTATCTGCTTGTTATGAGTGAATACAACAATTCTGTTCAGGGATTCATTGTATCCAAGGTTGAGCGTATTGTTGACTACAGCTGGGATAAGATCATGATCCCTCCTAGCGGTCTGGGCAACAAGGCTTATCTGACAGCAGTTACCGAGTATCAGAATGAGCTTGTTGAAATTGTTGACGTTGAGAAGATATTCTCTGAGATTTCTCCATACGAGGAGATTGTCGACAACAATACCGAAGAGTTCAAAGAGCATATTCGTTCTATGCTGAAGCATCCTGAGGCTAAGATCATTGTTGCTGATGACTCTAAGGTTGCAATCAAGCAGACAGGTGATACTGTAAGAACTCTTGGTATTGAGGTTATCGAGGCTAATAACGGTCTTGAGGCTCTTAATATCATTAAGGATTACGCTGCTAAGGGCAAGCTTGATGAGATTGAGCTTCTGATTTCTGACGTGGAAATGCCTCAGCTTGACGGCTACTCATTGAGCGCGGCTTTACGTAAGGATCCTCTTTTAAAGGATATCTATGTAATTCTGCATACCTCTCTGTCAGGTGTGTTCAACGAAAGTATGCTGCATCGTTCAGGTGCTAATTCCTGTGTTGCTAAGTTCGATACAGAGAAGCTATCTAAGACGGTGGTAAAGGCAATTGAGGAACTTCATGGAGGTCTGAAGCCTTCAGAGTCAGTAACTAAGCTTGTTAACTGATTAAGATTAAAAGTTTCGTTTTCTACATTAACCTTAAATACGGAG
>JAZRAY010000057.1:0-7197 GCA_045634805.1 Succinivibrio sp.
TGTGCCCTTTTCTACTGGAGCATTCTTATCGGTAATAACCTTGCCGTCACACTTAACAGCATTCTGCTTCAGCATACGCATAGCTTCAGAGGTTGATTCACAAAGACCTGCATCCTTTAACAGATTTGGAATGGTCTGTGAATTTACGGTAACTTCCTGAATGTCATCAGGCAGAGCGCCCTTGGCGAACTGAGACTTGAAGCCCTCAACAGCCTCGTTTGCAGCCTCTTCACCGTGATATCTTGCAACAATTTCACGACCAAGTTCAATCTTGGCATCACGTGGGTTCTTGCCGTTTACAAGGCAGTCATCCTTGATAGCCTTAATCTCGTCTACAGTCTTAAATGACAGTAAATCATAGTATGACCACATCAGATCATCAGAGATAGACATAATCTTGCCGAACATCTCTTTTGGAGCCTCGGTAACGCCGATGTAGTTGTGCTTTGACTTTGACATCTTAACAACACCGTCAAGACCAACTAAAAGAGGCATCATCAGAACACACTGTGGTTCCATACCAGCATCTTTCTGAAGCTCACGGCCCATCAGCAGATTGAATTTCTGATCGGTACCGCCTAACTCAACGTCTGACTTGATAGCAACAGAGTCATAGCCCTGGAATAATGGGTATAAGAACTCATGAATTGAAATTGGCTGTTTTGCAGCAAATCTCTTTGAGAAATCATCGCGCTCTAACATACGGGCAACAGTAAGTTTTGCAGCAAGCTTAATGGTACCTGCAGCACCTAGCTTTTCACACCACTCGCTGTTGTAACGAATCTCGGTTAAATCCTTGTCCAGAATCTTGAATGCCTGTTCTGCATAGGTCTTTGCGTTCTCAAGAATCTGCTCACGAGGTAGCTCAGGACGAGTTGCATTTTTACCTGATGGATCACCGATTGCAGCGGTAAAGTCACCAATGATAAGCACAATCTTGTGACCTAGTTTCTGGAAGGTACGAAGCTTGTTTAGGATAACGGTGTGTCCTAAATGAATATCAGGAGCAGTTGGATCCATACCCAGTTTAATAACTAACTGTTTACCTGACTCCAGTTTCTTTTTAAGTTCATCTAGAGGAATGATTTCCTCTGCACCACGAGTAATTTCACGTAATGCATTTTCGATATCAGACATCGTATAACCTTTTAAATAATTAAAAACGTTGCAAAATTTGCATAAAAAAAAATATAAGTCGCAATATTTTAATATAATTTGGTCATGATCTAAACAAAAAAAAGCACTATTTGGCTTAAAAAAAGCTGAATCATAAGGAAAGAATGATGACTGAGCTTTATATAGGATTGATGTCCGGAACCAGTATCGACGGCATCGACGCGGCACTGGTCGAATTTAACGGCAGTACAAGCAGAATCATAATGAGTACCAGTGTTGATTATGACGAGGATACCCGTAGGCTTCTGCACTCTTTATGCTCATCCTCCGATGATGAAATTGAAAAGGCCGGAGTTGCCAGAGTAAAAATCGCTCAGTATGAAGCTTTGGCTGTTAATACTCTTTTAGATAAGGCAAAACTCAGGCCCGAAGATATAAAGGCTATCGGCTCACATGGTCAGACTGTAAGACATCGTCCTTCCAAAGGCTTTTCGCTGCAGCTTGATAATGGCGCACTTCTTAGTGCCCTAACCCGAATTGATACAGTCTGTGATTTCCGCTCAGCCGACATTGCTCACGGCGGAAACGGTGCACCTCTGACTCAGGCCTTTCACAGTATGCAGTTTAAAGATGAGAATGAAGTCTCAATGGTTCTGAACATGGGAGGAATTTCCAATCTTACAGTAATTGATACTGATGGAAGAATCCTTGAGGCCTTTGACACAGGTCCTGCAAATACACTTATTGATGGAGCCTGCAGAACTCTGCTAAATATTCCCTATGACAAAGATGCTAAATTAGCTTTAAAGGGCAAGGTTGTCCCTGCTCTGCTTGAAAAATACATGCAGTCACCTTACCTGAAACTTGAGCCTCCAAAATCAACAGGACGAGAGGATTTCGGTCTGGATTTTATTAAGGAAGAGCTGCTTTTTGCTACACAGGATGAGGATTTCATCTGCGATCTTATGGCAACACTGACCGAGTTTACGGTAATGGTCAATGTGAATGCCGTAAGAATGTGCATGTACCGACATAAGATATCAAAGACAAGACTCATCCTATGCGGAGGTGGAGCCTACAATCCATATATAAGAGAAGGTCTTGCAAAGAATCTTCAGAAAAACAGTGTGACTGTGATGACCGCAGAAGATCTCGGTGTAAACTCAAAGCTCTTAGAGGCACATGCCTTTGCCTACTTTGCATACAAGTTTATGCACAGAGAATGCCTGAATCTTGGAGATTCAACAGGAGCAAAAGAGCCTTCTATTTTAGGCTGTCTGTATCCGGCCACACATTAAGAGAGTGATATGCTAGCGTTTAAGATATTTCCCTTCATTCAGGCACTTGTAATTATCCTGTGCTTTATCCTGCCTTTAAAAAAGGTAAGCTTAAAGTACAAAATACTTTTAGCCATAATCTTTGGACTGGGAAGTCTTAAACAGTACATCTATATCTTCTCAGGCGGAGATATGATGGATCCAAAGCTCACAAGATACCCTGCTATCTTCTTTGATACCATCTATTTCAGCTCTATCTTTCTGTTCCTTCTGACTCTTATCAGAATGATTATCAACGGAGTGTACAAGCTCTCAAGACTGAATCTTGCCAAATTCATAATTCCAGCACAGTCCACACGATATGCTGCCTTATTTCTGCTAATAGCCTGTCTTATCGGAGGACGAGCTGTATTCAACGGCTTTGCCCCACCGGTTGATAAATTCTATGAGATTACCGTTAAGAATCTACCTTCAGAGGCTAATGATCTTCGTATTGTTGAGCTTGCAGATCTGCATATTTCAGCACCGACCATTCCATCAGAGATTGAGGATATCGTAAATAGAGTAAATGAGACTGAACCAGATCTGATTCTGATTGCAGGAGACTTCGTTGACGGTACGATTGAAGAGCTTGATTACATGACCAAAATCCTCTTCAATCTAAAGGCAAAATACGGAGTCTATGCTGTTTCAGGAAATCACGAGCTATACTCTGGCTATAAGAGATGGATTGAGTACTTTGAAAAAGGCGGCATAAAATTTTTAGAAAACGACGGTGTCATTATCAGAAACGAAAATGATGTTCCTCTTTTAAATGTATGCGGTGTTATTGATATTTCTGCCACTCGTTTCGGTCTTCCAGAGGCCGATATTCAGAAAGCACTGGCAAATACAGACAGAAATCTTCCAACAGTCTTCATGTCTCACCAGCCAAAGCTTGCCAATCAGCTAAAGGATAAATCCGATCTGACTCTATGCGGACATACCCATGGAGGTCTGATGCCGGGATTAAGACATATTGTAGCCAAGGTAAACGGAGGCTACGTCAGCGGGCTTTACAACACCGGAAGACAGCGCGTAATCGTCTCCAACGGTACCAGAATCTGGGCAGGAGCTCCTTTAAGACTTCACGATCCTTCACAGATTGTTTATGTGACACTTAAACAGTAGTCTTTACGCTATCTCACATTTCCTTTTAATTCAGTCACCTATAATTGAAAATAGTGTTGTGCATCTGAGAGGATTGAGAGATGTTGAAGGATTCGCTAGAGGCGGCGCTCGAAACGACGCTTAAAGTTTCTGATATTGCCTATGTTAAGAATCAGGCAGACGAGTACATATTCCGCAAGGTTGTCACCACCTCAAGATTTTCATCAGTTCTAATCCTCATCGATACCAAGTTAAATCCGGATACAGAGTTTATAGGTGAAGGCTTTCAGATGCTCGCCCAGATGACAGGAACCTTTGCACAGCCTGTTAACATCGGACGATGCATGGACGATTTATCTCCATACTCTCACTACCCAATCGAAGATTACAGAACCGTATACAACCTTCTGCTTTTGAAAAAGGAAAATCTCTGGACACTGCTTGGCTTTACAAGCTGTAATAAATACACAGGCTTTTTCAGAATCTTCAATGACGGAACACTGCATGTCTGTATGTCCTTAGAGGGACAGATCTTCAACTCAGGTGATATTATCAACACCGAAAGCTTTGTAATCATGGAAGGCACCGACAAGGCTCTGCTTTTAGATAAATTTGCAAAACTTATAAAGAAGAATCACCCTCCTCTGAAAATCAAGGAAAGACCTTGTGCCTGGTGTTCCTGGTACTCCTATTATGATCATATCTCTGAGAGTGACATTCTTGAGAATGCTGAAAAATCAGGAGAGTTTGATTTTATTGATCACATCCAGATTGATGATGGCTATGAGAATCATATGGGAGACTGGCTTGAGTATTCAGAAAGCTTCTCCAAAGGACTTGATGGCTGTATTGCAAAAATCGCAGAGAAAGGAAAAAGACCATCTATCTGGGTTGCACCTTTCATCGTCAGCGGAGAGTCAGATATTGTAAAGAATCACTCTGACTGGCTTGCAACTGATATGGACGGAAATCTGATTCCGGCAGGCTACCTGACCTATGGTGGCTGGCGAGATCTTCCTTGGTATGTTCTGGATTTCTCAAATGAGGAAGTTGTAAATCATATCCATAATATCTTTAACTTCTTTGTCAAAAAGCTTCGCATAAGGTATTTCAAGCTGGATGCCTGCTACTGGGGAGCAATCAAAGGCTATCTCTTCAGAGGAAATATCTCCAGAATTGAAAACTACAGACGAGGAATCAAGGCAATACTGGATGCCATCGGAGATGATGCCTGTCTTTTAGGCTGCAACGCTCCTATCTGGCCTTCGCTTGGCCTCTTCCACACCATGCGAATATCTGATGATACTGAAAGAAATCATCACAGAACAGTACAGAAAGCAAAAGAAACCTTTAACCGTCTGTGGATGAACAATAATCTCTGGATAAATGATCCTGATGCCCTATGCATAAAAGACATAGACGGTCAGCATATCGAACCGAATGATGTGCATCTGCAGATTGCAACAGTACTAATCTGCGGTGGAATTGTAACCATAGGTGACAGACTTGCTGACTACAGCAGTGAGGATAAGGAGCTTCTCAGAAGAATCAGGGATTATACGTATTATGTAAAAGAGGTAATCCCGGATGAGGACTTCTCCACGTTCACTCTGAATCTTAAGAGCAGAAAGGAGCGTATAAGGATTTATATCAACTGGACAGGCGATAATCAGACTATTCTAATAGGACAGAATTCTGTTAACTTTATGAATAATGAAAATCTGTCCTCAGAATATATTCTGCCACCAGCTGATACGCTTATAGTTATTGAGCATTAAAGACAGAATCAGGATCATCTCCTACAGTTAAGGCCTTAAGTCCTTTTAGGGCCATTAGCGTGGTCTGAAGTCTTACCTCTTCTCTATCACCCTTAAAGTGGAAACAGTGTGCATAGGCACTCTGCCCCTTCTTCATGAGTCCCATCCAAACTGTTCCTACAGGTTTCTGTACAGAACCGCCATCAGGGCCTGCTATTCCGGTTACAGATACACCAATGGTTGCAAGAGATGAATGCTTTAAAGCACCTTCAACCATCTGTACAGCAGTCTCTTCACTTACAGCGCCTACGGTTTTGAGTGTCTCCTCTTTAACCTCTAAAAGCTCCATCTTGGATTCATTTGAGTAGGTTATAAAACCTCTGTCAAACCAGCCTGAGCTGCCAGGAATTTCGACAATTGAAGCTCCAATAAAGCCGGCAGTTAGAGATTCAGCAGTAACATATATTTCACCATATTCTGCAGATAAGGATTCAAACTCACGTGCAGCTGTTGTTATTTGTTCTAATAATGATTCTTTCATGAAATTTATCTCTATGTTCTTTGACATCCAGTACCAACATTATTACACAAATAAAAAAACGTGATTAAATTAGTTATTTCTATGCAAGAAAACGTGATTTTATACTAGACTTAATATACAAATAACGTGATTATTTACGTTATAATGTATCGAAAAAACGTGAGAAAAAATGATTTTATCTAGTAAAAAACGTGATAATTGCAATTATCTAACTGAATTTAAAAATAAATTTGGATATAGCTATGTTCAGAAAAATTGAAAATCAACTGAAAGAATGGAAAGCAGATAATAATAAAAAAGCTCTTCTGATTACCGGTGCCAGACAAATTGGAAAAAGCTATATTGTTAGAGAATTTGGGAAGAATAATTACAAAAGCTTCATTGAATTAAATTTCCTTGAAGAACCAAGACTGATGCGGATTTTCTCAGGAGATCTTAATGCACAGACTATCCTGATGAACCTGTCAGCTTTTTTTAAAGCTCCTATGCCTGAAAAGGAAACACTAATATTTATTGACGAAATACAGGAATGCCCTAACGCAAGAACTGCCATAAAATTTCTTGTTGAAGACGGACGGTATGATTACATAGAGTCAGGTTCTCTACTTGGAGTTAGATACAAGGAGGTTCCATCCTACCCTGTTGGCTACGAAAAAATTCTGAATATGTACCCTATGGATTTTGAGGAATTCTGTATCGCTTCAGGAATAAATCCTGATGTTATAACTTACCTTAAAGAATGCTTTGAGAAAAAGGAAACTCCTACAGAAGCTATACACGAAAAAATGCTTGAGTTATTCCGTTACTACCTAATCACAGGTGGTATGCCCGATGTAGTTAAGACATTTTTTGAAACACATAACATTGGAAAGGTTGTAGAAATTCAGAAAAATATTCTTGAGCTCTATCGAAAAGATATTACAAAGTATTCATCAAACAATAAAAGCGAGATAACAAAGATCTTTGATCTACTGCCATCACAGCTTGCAGAAAAAAATCGAAGATTCAAACTGTCATCCATAAATACAAAAGCAAGACTTAGAGAATACGAGGACGCTTTTCAATGGTTAAAAGATGCAGGTGTTGCGCTTCCATGCTTTAATCTTACAGAACCGGTTATTCCTCTGAAAATCAATGAACAGAGCAGATTATTCAAGCTTTTTATGGGAGATACCGGACTGCTGTGTGCAATGTGTCTTGAGAATGTACAGTTTGAGATCCTCTCAGGAAATATTTCTGTAAATATGGGATCAATTCTGGAAAATGTATTTGCTCAGCTTTTTGTAGCAGCAGGATTCAATATTCGTTATCTGAATAAAACCAAAGTCGGTGAACTCGATTTTGTTTTACAGCAAGG
>JAZRAY010000058.1:0-2708 GCA_045634805.1 Succinivibrio sp.
GCAGCAGCTACAGCAGCACCGGTATCACCTGAGGTTGCAGTCAGAATGGTTAAATCCTTATCACCCTTAACGGCACTTAGAACACGAGCCATGAAACGGGCACCAAAATCCTTGAATGCCAGGGTTGGACCGTGGAAAAGCTCTAGAGCATAGATATTCTCATCAGCCTTTACAATTGGAGCCTTGAAAGTGAAGGCATCCTTTACGATAGCCTCTAAAGTTGGGATTTCATCACCGATAAGATGACGCAGAATCTTAGCTGAACGCTCAGCTAAAGGCATATCTAAAAGCTCGTCAATATTTGCAAGAGGCTCAATATGATCAGGAAAGAACAGGCCCTGATCTCTACCGATACCTTTTACTACAGCCTGTGAAAAGCTGACCTTCTCACTGTGATCTTTTAAGTTAAATAATTCCATAGAAATCTCTTTTATAGTTCTTCAGCATATGAGCCGCGTCTGTCAATCTTGCAGATATGGCAGAAACCATCTTCATTAGCGATAAAATTACGTTCAAGGTATTCTTTCATCTCTTTTGCCTTCTCAAGATCTTCAAAGATTGAGAACACAGATGAACCAGAACCTGAAATACCGGTTGCCAGAGCTCCGATAGAAGCACCGTGTTCACGGGCATCTTCAAATCCAGGAATCAGTGATGCTCTGTAAGGCTCGGCAATAACATCCACCAGAAGCTTTGATGCCAGCTTGTCATTATGAGTGTGGCAGGCATGAACAAAGGCAGACAGTCTGCGGCCATAGGTAATCACATCAGCTCTTGAGTATTCCTTTGGCAGAATCTTTCTTGCTGCAGAGGTTGAAACCTTGATGCCCGGGAAGCATGAAACCCAGTACCAGTTGTCAAAATCAGGCAGAGTTGTGGAAATGCAGCCGTCTTCCTGAACAATCAGCTGCAGACCGCCAAAATAGCATGGAGCAACATTGTCGTAGTGAATGGAGCCTGAGATTTTACCTTCAAGCTGTCCCATAAGCTCAAGACGGCCGTTCTCTCCTAATACATTTCCATGAATAGTATCCAGAGCCAGTACTGCTGCAACCACACTTGATGCAGATGAGCCAAGACCAGAGCAGATAGGAAGATTCTTGGACAGTTCCATATAAACATCCATTACCTCTTTGCCCATTTTCTCAAGCTTGTCCTTAAATAAAAGATAGGCATCATAAACAATGTTCTTCTTAGAATCAGTAGGCAGCTTATGAGCATACTTACCGGTTACACTTACAGAACAGCCTTCCTTATCAGACTCACTGATAACAATCTCATCACCAAGTACGGCACCTGATATAGGCTTTAAAGCTGCGCCCAGCAGATCAAAGCCTACAGATAGATTAGCTACAGAGGCAGGAGCAAATGCTTTGAATTTCTTCTGCATTTTTAATCCTCATGAGTCCAGTTCTGAAGACGTAGAACGACTGACAGAACACCTGCAGCAGTAACCTCGGTTCCAGCACCGTAACCGCGGATAACCAGCGGAATTGGCTGATAGTATAAGGTTGTAAGAGCAAGTGCATTCTCACCGTCACGAACTCTGAATAAAGGATCCTCAGGACCAACTTCACGCAGCTGACAGAATACCTTGCCTTCCTTGATGCAGCCTACATAACGTAGAACCTTGCCCTTTGACTTAGCCTCAGAAACCTTCTTTGAGAATTCGGCATCGGCATTCTTCAGGTTGGCGATAACTTCCTTGGCATTGCTGCCCTTCAGGAATTTAGGATCAACAATTGAATCAATCTTTACATCAGAAAGCTCAAGCTCCATTCCGTTTTCACGGGCTAGAATCAGAAGCTTGCGGCCAACATCCATACCATCCAGATCATCAGCTGGATTTGGCTCGGTAAAGCCCTTCTCATAAGCAATCTGAGTTGCCTCTGACAGAGTCTTTCCATCTTCAACAAGACCGAAGATAAAGGATAAGGTACCTGACAGAATACCTGCAAAGTCAATCAGCTCATCACCAGCTGCAAGCTGATTCTGCATGGTGTTGATAACAGGAAGACCTGCACCTACGTTTGCCTCATAAAGGAACTTGCGGTGATGAAGCTTTGAGGCCTCACGAAGCTTCCTGTAGAAATCAAAGCTTAGGGTATTTGCCTTCTTGCTTGGGGTTACAATGTGGTAACCGGCCTTCATATAGTCAATATATGAGTTTGCCAGATCTTCTGAAGTTGTGCAGTCAACCAGGATTGGGTTTAAAAGATGAGCTGACTTGATTAAAGCCTCAGCTGTCTCAGGAGTTAAAGCCTCTGAGTCTGATTCAGCTAAAAGCTCCTTGTAGTTTTCAAGATCAACGCAGTTTGGATCAGAGATAAAGTGTTTAGAGTTACCAACACCTACAACTCTGATATCAATGCCCTGCTTTGATGATAGCATCTCACGCTGACGCTTGATCTGAGATAACAGCTCACCGCCGACACCGCCGCAGCCTAAAAGTACAATATCAAGTCTCTGCTTGGAGTTGAAGAAAGCGGTATGAGCAAAGGCAACAGCCTCTGGAACACGCTTCTGAGAAATCACAGCAGAAATTGAACGCTCAGATGAGCCCTGGGCAATAGCGCGAATATTAACGTTAGCCTCAGCTAAGGCACGGAAGAACTTGCCGGAAATACCGCGAACAGTCATCATACCGTCACCGACGACGGAAATAATGGCACAGCCTTCCTTAACTTCAATCGGATGCAGCAGACCTT
>JAZRAY010000059.1:0-1836 GCA_045634805.1 Succinivibrio sp.
TGTATATGAGGACTAAACTCCTTTGCCATCATCTGATTCTTATCTGGCTGCAGATAGTAATAGCTCAAACCATAGGCAATTCCAATACCGTTGGAGAGTCTTGTGGCAACTGCAAATGCTGCTCCGTTGTGAATATTCACATTGGAATTATTAACATCATCCTGTGCAGTCTGGTATGACATTCTAAAATCCCAGCCAAGCGCAGATAGGGAGTACATGATTAGACCAGGCTGATAATCACCGAAAACGTAGTGATCATTTACTCTGCAGTCTAACTCCTGATAAACATCAGTAACACCTGCTACTGTATAGAAAGCATTATCTCCTCGACCAAAGGTTAATGTTCCGTACTGCTGGGCATCAAAACCTACATACTGAGCTCTGGTTATAAAATCCTCTGTTCCGCCCGCACCAGATGGCATAATCCATTCTGAATAGCCTATAGCATAGACATTATCAGAAAGCGCAGAGCGACCTGCTATTCCAGAGTAAACAGTAGTCTGCAGGGTATTATCATCTGAACCTTTATTTTTAATACCTTTTACATGACGTGCAGCCTTATCGGACAGATACATCGCATTTATCCTACCAAAGAGGTCAAGACTTGCTCCGTCCTTATTGAATACAGTGGCTGAATGAGCCTGAGAGATTAAAGCTATTGAAAGGGCAAATGCAAGAGGTAATTTTTTCATTAGCACACCAGAATGTTTGTAATATTATTTTTATAAAAGCTATCTTAGCAAAAAATTATATTTTTTAAATCTTCAATACTGTCAGCTTTGTATGTTGCGCCCCAGGTATCTATATCAGGACACTCATTCTGTCCATATCCCCATAAAACGGCAACAGAATCGGTTTTTGCAGCAATAGATGCCTTTATGTCGTTTAAATGATCTCCTACATATAATGAATCCTTTGCAGGAATATCAAGAAGCTCTAATGCCTTTAAAATAGGCTCTGGATGAGGTTTTGAGTGGGTAAGAGAGTCACAGCCGAGAATAAGCTCAAAATTTTTGGAAAAATTAAACTTGGATAACACTTTTTTCGCCATGTCATAGTATTTATTGGTAATAACCGCTGTTTTTATATGGCTTTTATGTAAATCCTCTATAAGTCTGTCCATGCCTGAGAATTCTCTGGTCTTATCGCAGATATGCTCGGTGTAATATCTGGCAAAACAATCTCGCATCTCAGTATCAATATTAGCTGACTCCCATTTATCCTTTGGTACTCCAAGTTTTAACATCTCTCTCATACCTGCTGTAACTTTAGTTCTGATTATTTTTTCATCAAGAGTCTTATATCCGAACTTATTTAAGGTGTAGTTGCAGGCCTGTATGAGATCTGGAGCTGTATCTAAAAGAGTGCCGTCTAAGTCAAAAAGAATCGCTTTATATTTTGTGTTCATTGGACAAAAAACTTAAAATTAGGATGAAAGTTTGCTAGAATATCCCGCTGGGCAAATTTCATTATAGCTCATACAATAGGACTAACAATGATTGATACATCTAAGATAGACAATTTTCAAAACCGCATTCAGTATATTAAGGATTCTGTTGCCGCTGTAAAGGATTTTCCTCAGGAAGGAATTCTATTTCGTGACATCACTACACTTTTAGAGGATCCTCGTGCATTAAAAGATACAATCGATCTTTTATATGACGTATACAAGGATGAGAAGATTGACTATATCGCTGCTGCAGACGCCAGAGGATTTATCTTCGGTTGTGCTCTAGCTTATAAAATTGGCTGTGGTCTGGTTCTTGTACGCAAGAAGGGTAAGCTACCTCGTGAAACCATAAGTCAGGATTATGACCTAGAGTATGGCAAGAATAC
>JAZRAY010000060.1:0-4327 GCA_045634805.1 Succinivibrio sp.
TTTTTTATATAAAACAGAATGTTATTCCTGATTATTTATCAGGGCGAGTATGTTTTGCTTAATCGAAAATTAAACACACGTTACACACTATAGAAACAGGAGCCGACTTAAATGTCATTTCAGTTGCTTTTAAACAGGAAGGACAAGCCTCTTCCAATCGGATTTGTCGAGAAGTTTTCCTACGGCCTCGGCGATTTTGCCAGCTGTATGCTGTATGTTGCCACACAGGCATTTTTAATGTTCTATTACACCGAATATGTTGGTGTAAATATAGGCATGGTTGCGGCTATTATGCTCGCATCAAGAATCTTTGACGGTTTCTCAGACATTATTATGGGACACCTGATTGAAAGAACTGAATCTAAGTACGGCAAATCCAGATCATGGATTCTAAAGATGCTGATACCTTATGTTCTGGGTGCAACTCTGCTGTTCTCCGTCCCAACAAATATGGGTGATTACGCAAAGCTTATCTATATCTTCTTCTCATATAACTTTACTATTACATGTGTTTACACCGCTATCAATCTTCCATACGGTGCAATGAGCACAATGATGACTCAGGACAGCTATGAGAGAACCATTATTGTTATCTACAGAATGGTACTTGCAGCCGGCGGTTATGCAACCATTACCTCTGTTACCATGCCATTGGTAAGATTCTTCGGTAATGATGCACGTGCCTGGACCTATACCTTCCTGCTTATCGGTCTTGTAGGTGCAGTGATGTTCTTCATTACCTTCTTCTTCTGTCATGAACGTGTTGCTTCACCTGTTCCTGCTCCTGAGAACAGAAACTTCAGAAAGTCTATCAAGTGTGTATTCCAGAACAAGTACTGGTTAATGCTGACTCTTGCCTTCGTATTTGTCTGCACCGCTGATGTTACCTTCAGTTCTGTAAACATCTACTACTGCAAGTACTTCCTTAATGACGACGGCCTGATCGGTCCATTCGGTCTAATCAGTACCGTAGGCAGAATCGGCACCATGATTTTCGTGCTGCCACTTGCGCTAAGACCATTTGGTAAGCGTAACTGTCTGATCATTGCATGCTTTGTGCTGCTGTTTTCAATTTCCCTAAGACTTGTAATGCCTTACAGTGTTAATGCCTTCTATGTAAGCTCATTATTATGGGGTATGGGCCATGGCTTTACCTATTCAACTCTGTTTGCAATGATTCCTGACACTGTTGAATACGGTGAGTACAAGGATGGCGAAAGACATGAGGGCTATATTTATGCCGGCGCATCATTCGGTACTAAAATCGCAGGTGGTCTTGGTCCTGTAATTATGGGCCTTATCCTGGATTTCGGCGGATATATCCCAAATGCAGCTGCTCAGACTGATGCAGCCAACAATGCAATTCTAATGACCTGTACTGTAGTTCCTATGGCTATCTTCGTTCTGGCAATCATCGCTATGATCGGTTACCACCTGGACAAGGAATATCCTCAGATCTTAGAGACTCTGGCATTACGTAAGAAGAATAATCCTCAGACAGAAACAGCTTCACAGGGTGAAGAGGATCTGACTCCTAAAGGAGATCCGATTTCTGGCGAGGTTTATCTTAACTAACCTCTGAACATATAGAAGTTCAATTTCATTAGACTTACAAAGTGGGGTCGGGTTCCTCTCTCTATACATTCCCGGTCTCACTTTTTCTTCTGGATCAAAGCAGTAAAAAAATGTCTGTGCTCAAAGATCCAGAGAATAATTTTCCCCATTGTCTAGCAATTTCCTTTAATTTCTAGAATATTCAGAAAGATAGATCTAGAATGATCTTAAGATACAGTAATAATTCTGAGTAGAAATCTCTTATATCAATATGCCGTTTGTCCGTTTTCTGATTCTTGCCGTCTGCATTAACTCTTTCTGCGGCTCATTTATGGGATCGTCCATTTTTATCGCGATTCCAGCACTCTCCAGTGATTTTCAGGTACCTCCTGAGTATATTACTGCTGTAATAAATGCATACGTGATTGCGGTTACCGCCTTTTTAGTCCCAACCATAGCAATAGTTCAGAGAATCGGTCATAAAAGAGGATTTGTTCTAGGATCTCTGGTATCTGCCGTAACCTCGGTAATGATTGCCTTATCTCCTAATTTCTATTCCCTCATTGCCTTTCGAACCCTGCAGGGCTTATCCAATGCCTTTATATTCAGTACTACCTATGCTCTTCTAATCGATAATATCGACAACAAGTCCAAGGGCAGCGCCATCGGAATGACAACAGCGTGTGTTTATGCAGGTATTTCCTGTGCTCCGTTTTTAGGAGGATTCCTTACCGATTCCATTGGCTGGTGGGCAATGTTTATAATCAGTGCCTGCGGCAACTTTACAGCAGCTCTCTTATGCAGAAATATTCCTGCCGATAACCCGGAGCCTCACAGGATACCTTATCTTAAGGGAATACTGTCACTTGTAGGCTTTGTGACCTTCTTTACCGGTCTTTCCATGTTTATCAACAACAGGAATGGAATCTATCTTCTGGCGATAGGAATTGTTCTTCTTTGTATATATGTATACAGAGAGCTTACAACCAGAAATCCTCTGATAAAGATCAGTATGATTATTGAGAACAGAGTATTAAACGGAAGTCTTCTAAGCTCAATGTTCCATTATCTTGCCACCTTTGCCATAACCATGCTCCTGTCTATGCATCTGCAGCTTATCAATGGCTATTCAGCATCCATGGCCGGTATTATTCTGGTGATTCAGCCTGTGGTTCAGTGTCTGGTATCTCCTTTTGCCGGAAAGGCCGCCGACAGATATTCTCCTCATATGATTTCCTTTATAGGTCTTCTGATATCAGGCTCATCCTTATGTATTCTAAGCTTCATTGAGCCTAGAACTCCTTTTTATCTCATAGCACTGGCCCAGTTTCTCTCAGGTCTTGGGTTTGGAATATTCTCTGCCCCAAACTCAACTATTATTATGAGTTCTGTGCCTCGTGAGTACTATGCCATGGGGTCAGGAATGCAGGCACTGGTCAGAAACAGCGGTATGGCTTTCTGTATGGCTATGGTTACCTCAGTTCTGTTCTATGCCATTACCTCAGAAGAGGGCACAACTCTGTATATAAGAGAGCTTTCCATGGCAATGCAGATTATTTTCTCCTTATCAGCCGTGCTTACACTTGTATCTGCACTGTTCCTTTTCAGAAGTTTTAAGGCATTGAGAAAAAGCGCTTAAATATCAGTTTGATTCGATCTTTTACTGCGAGTATGCACACGCTTTGAACCGATTGGAATTTCTGTGTTTACCCATATGTGCTAGTATTCTCTCTTGAGGTATTTATAAGGAGTTCAAAATGCAGGAAGATACAGAGCCAAAGAACGAACAGCATCCTGTCAGTCTAAAGTGGATCCGTCGTTATTTTAAAATTGCTGAGCAGGTAAGCTCCTGGTCAAAGGATCCTTCATCAAAAATCGGCGCAATCATCGTCGGTGACAAGGGTCAGATCATTTCTCAGGGCTATAACGGTTTCCCTCGTGGTGTAGATGACTCAGATGAGAGATACAATCAGAGAGAAATCAAATATAAACTGGTTGTACATGCCGAAATGAACGCTATTCTGAACGCGCTTTATAACGGCTCATCTGTAGATGGCGCAACCCTGTATGTTCACAATCTCCCTGTCTGTCATGAATGTGCCAAGGCAATTATTCAGGCTGGTATCGCCAGAGTCTATATTGATACCAATATCAATGAGCGCTGGCAGGAGAGCTGGCATTACACCAAGACCATGTTCTCTGAAGCAAAAGTTGAATGCTATTACTTCAACGAGAGTGACGGTTCAATCACAAGACAGTGTTAAAAATCAGTTTTTAACCGATTCTAATTTCTGATCAGTTTTTCCTTTCTATTTTAGTTACTGACAAATTTGTCAGATTTTGTCAGTAACACATCATCTGTATTCTATATTTTTCAGATTATTGTTGGATATTTTATTAATGTGAAATTCGTCATATAAAAATACGCAAAAAAATGCACTGTATTTATTGCATAAAACCTTAGAAAATGACATTTATATCATTATCTAAAAAAGATTCATTTTTTGTGCATTGGTATATTTTATTATACAAATCAAAACGTTAATGTGAAATTTTTTATTAATTTTCTTTTTGACAAAAAAAGGCAAAAATTTTTTATTCAAAAAAATTTTGATTCAGTAAGTTAGAAAAAAAATGTGAATTTATTTTGCAAGAAACAATGGATATAAGTAGTGAAAAATCAAATTGAAAATGTGACGGGCATTTAATATTTGTAAAATAAAGTGCTAGTATGATCCGGCTTTTAAAACGGGTTTTATAAAAAAATAATAAT
>JAZRAY010000061.1:0-8095 GCA_045634805.1 Succinivibrio sp.
TTTTCGGTGACTGTATATTAAATATAGGAAGAATTTGCATAGTAAATTAAGATGTAAATCGCATTTTCATAAATTAGCTATATAAAAATAAAAAAATGTAAAAACGAACTATTGATTAATTTTTAGATTTTTAATATTTGGTCAAAGACCAACAAACATGATTTATATGCTATTTTATTGATTCAAAAGATAAAAATAAGATAAAATCGTTAAAAAAAACAGTTGACAGTCATGAGTGAGATCCCTATAATGTGCCTCAGTCGGTAATTAGCGCAGCCCGGTAGCGCATCTGGTTTGGGACCAGAGGGTCGCAGGTTAGAACCCTGCATTACCGACCATTCAAAAATCCTTTCTTATTCTTCAATAACAAAATCAGTTAAGAATTAAATTAAATAAATCAACAGGTTATTATCTATAACTGTTAATACCACTGTCATATTTAATTCAGCAGACAAAAAATATTTCCCCTCCTTAATATGTAAAGCCGTATATAAAGAGAAAACAGCAGATATTTATTGAAAAAAAATCAATCTGAAATTCCAGATTCCCCCACCATTACTACTGTGACAATTACTTATGTTCAGTTTCAAAGGCTGGTCATTGAAAAAAATAGGGCCTTTTTGTGCTCTGCAAAAAAAGGGTACCTTGTCGCCTCGGTACCCTATTTATCAGTTTTTTAGACTCAGATTAGGCAAATCTGTCGATTAACATTGGAATTGCATACTTGATTAGCTTTCCAGTGCCAAGATTTCCCACTGCCTGAGAGCGCTTATCCGAAAGAACTTCTGCCATGCAGTCGAGGAAGTCGTCGTAGCCTTTTGCTCCTTTTGCACTATTTCGGGCTTTTTCTGCAATATCGTCAATGTCCTGAGCAATTACGCCCTTGAACTGCTCGAAGAATCCATCAAAGATATCTTTTGCACTGCGGTTCACGGACTCAAGCTCACGGGTTATCATCTCACGGCGAGCCTGATTTTCAGCCTCCTTTGCAGGATCTGCTTCTGTTCCCGGTTCAGGAATATTCTTTAAAAGCGTTTCAATTTCAGTTCTGCGGTTAACGCACTGCTGATACTGATCAAACATGACCTTGAGATCATCATGTCCATCAAGATGGGTCATTATCGCATCATTAACCTCAGTGCCTGATTTTTTCTTATCGAAAAGATCAAGAATGTACTGTCTGTATTCTGGACCATTGACCTCCTTCTTGGCAGTAGTACAGAATCTGTTGATCAGTTTAAGTCTGGTCTTTTCATCTCTAGTATTGTCAGCACCAATGTTATACATAAGGATTGATACAGGATCCTGCTCCTTTTTAATCACATTTGCGGCTGCAATTCGCATTGCATTGTAGGTATCCTTCAGGGCTTTGTTCATCTCCTCAATAGCGTTGTTAAGTGCTATCTGACACTTACTGAAGTTATAGATTGGCGCAGGCATTTCCACACCTAGCTTCAGAACTTCCTGCAGTGCAACAAGAATTCTGGCACCGGCATCCTTTCTGCTGCCCTTTGATAGCACTGCACTTAACACAGCCTTCATGCGATCCTTTACCAGAGGCGAGTTAGGATCATTCTTATCTACATGTTCATTTAGTCTGGCCTTACTGGTATCAGAGAGCAGCGCTGTTAGAGATTCAATAAAAGCAGAGCTGTCTGAGTACATGGCGGCTGCCATCATTTTGGTAATATGCAGCTGCTGATCTGGAGTAAGCTGTGTACAGTTACCAAAATCAATGATTGTAAGCTGATCAGGAGAGGTCATGATATTTCCGGCATGCAGGTCTCCATGGTAGAAGCCCTTGCCAAAAATACCTTCACTAACCCAGTTTTTGGTGAAGGACATCAGATTCTGCTGCTGTTTCAGAAGGAACTGATACTGCTCAGAAAGCTTATTATATTTATCCAGCGAAACCTTGTAGTTCTGATGCTCGAATTTATCGGTTACCTCTCCTCTGTATTTACGTATTTCCATATACCCGGCACCGGTAAACACGTGGGTAAATGGCATCAAATGCTGCTTAACTATTTCATTGGCATCACGTATACATTTATCAAGAGTTACACCAGGGGCAAGATCAAGCACCATCACATCAGTGGTAGGACGGACCAGAGGACTTAGAGTCATACTCTTAACCTTGGTGGAATTGTTACTGTAGATCTGACCTGACTCTACGTTGTTTGCCTCCACGGTAAGATCAAGCTCTTCAAGAATGGTCTTAAGATCACCTGCAAAGGTAGCATCCATTCCAGGAACCTTCTTCGCAGCCTCAGTGAAGATCTTCTTTTCTCGCTCAGCTCGATTCTGAACGTCTGGTCTTAGGAACTTAACCACCTTTTCCACACCTTCAGGGTGATCTTTGGTAAAGAATTTACACAGTACAGCCTGGCCGACTGAAGCTGCACCTAAGGACCTGACTACGCTGATCTTTGAGATTTCTCCATTTGAGGAATTCACAATCTCAAGAAGATGAGCCTGAATGATACGATCTGGTATAGGAGCCAGATTACACTTCATATCCGCAAAGGCTGTCTTAAGATCGTCAGTCAGTGCATCAGGAGGAAGTCTCTGCAGAATCTTCTGCATGATAGGACCTGCACCCTTGAACATTGCGCCAAGTATCTGTGCTGGAGATGAATCAGAATTGGAGTAGCGGACCATGGAAGCAAGCATATTTCGTCTGTCAATGGCACTCATATCCTTGAAATAGGTCTTCA
This sequence comes from Succinivibrio sp., assembly GCA_045634805.1. GTDB lineage: Bacteria > Pseudomonadota > Gammaproteobacteria > Enterobacterales > Succinivibrionaceae > Succinivibrio. Next base: position 2,718 of record JAZRAY010000061.1, read on the forward strand.
TAACCTCTCCAATGAACTGACCCAGAGCGGTCTTGTTAAAGGAGCTGTTGCCTTCATCCTGCAGCTGTTTTAAGGTTACGTTCTTGCTGGTAGGATCAAGAGGAGCTTTCTCTTCGCCTTCAGTCTTTAGAGCTTCATTGAACCTTTCCGCAATATCATTGCCAATAATCTGAGCCTGATTGTCAATCTCCTGGTTAAGTGAAAATTCTGCATTACCTATGACCTCCCACAGTTCATCGTCAGGATTCTTGAGAAGTTCTTCCAGTTTATTCTTCAGCATTATCTGCTGTAAACCCATCTTAAAGGAGCCTGGCTGTGCCAGCATAAATGGCTCCTTAATCTCCACTTTCTCATCGCCATAGGCTTTCTCTGCCATTTCAACATAGTGGTTTGGCTTGAATTCATGCAGATAACCTTTACTATCCATGGCAACGATAATCTCTTTTACCTGCTGCAGTGGAAGCAGTTTATTTTTTATAATCTCTTTTAAGGTTTCATCATTTGGAGTATCAACCTTCTTAAACGGCTCCTTTAGAGTAAAATCCTCCTTTTTAAGGTCAGCAGTTATTAGGCTGAATAGTTTATTTGCCTCAGCATTATCTATTTTTTTGCTGCCTGACAGCTCTGTCACAAGACTAAAAATGAGATCTAATGGCAGCATCCTGTTATTAAAGATGTGATTAACAAGGTCAACATAGTTCTTTTGGGTTACAGGATCCTGAATATTAAGCTGCTGCATCAGCGGTGAGTCGAATACCTGATCAATAATTTCCTGAACATCAGGAAGTCTTTCTCCTCCTAAAGGAGGCTCATTAACCCCTTCCAACTGATCAAGCAGCAGATGTCCACGGAGATCTCCAAGTGCGGATCCAAGCGCTTTTCTTACATTCTCAGGAAGAGTATTGATGGCATCTGGATCTGATACAAGTCTGTTGAAGGTTTCGATATGATCAAGGATAGTGTTCACAATTCTGGTGCCTGGTTTGGCATTAGGATTGTCTATTATCGAGTCATACTTGCTGCCGTCATAATTTAAGATCAGATCAGCAAAGAAATTATGAACCTTCTCATCTTCAAGCTTTTTCTCAAATTTCTGCTGTTTCTCAATTACAGGTTTTTCATTAAAAGCCGCTTTACTGTAGCTACTGGTACGTGCATAGTATTCATGAGCTGCATGAGGAATATCTAAATATAAATGACTCTGCTTGTCCAGGCCTTCTTTCTTCAGGTATAAAGGCTCAAGACCATCTCTGCTTTGAGGAGAAATCTTCAGCATTGAATCTGCGATTCTTTTTATTGCAAGATCAAATTGAGCTTTAAGCTCAGGAACAACATTTCCTTCCTCATTGGATAGAAGTCCCCTGTAGAGCTTTAATCTGTCCTCCTGAGACATAGAAAGCAGATACTCGGAACCAAGCTTGTTTTCCGTTCTGAATATACCGGTAATGTTTCCCCTCATAAACTGGAAAACTGCAGTGGAGAAGGTATTCTTCATCTCACCTTCATAGGAAACCCCTCCTGGCTGACAGAGAATCAATCTGTCAAACATCAGGAGGTTATTAGAGATGATCTCCTTTAGATTTTCAGCTGTAATTGTAGATTCGCCTTTTGCTATGTCCTTTTGCATTACCTCTTCGATCTTGTCGGTAAACTCATGAGCCTGAAGAGTATAGCTTAATGTCTTCATCTCACTAAATATAAACGAACATCTTTTGAACTCCTTAAGCTCTTCCGGAGTAAGGTTTGCTGTATCCTTATTCGGATCAAAGCCGTTTTGAACCTTGTCTAAAACCTGCTTTAATTCCTCGAAAGTATTAATTTTCTCCTCAACTCGATTACATAAGAAATAAGACATTCTCTGTGCAAGCGAGCCAAGATTTGACAGCTTCTCTTTTGCAGAAGAAATCTCCTTCGTTACACTTTCACCATATTCTTCATCTCTGAGTCTGAACATGAGCTCTGCATGATTGGAGAGAATCTTTACTCCCTGCATAATTGTCTCCTGTCGTTTATTCTCATCAGGGACAATTTTATCAAGTTCATCTGCAACAACCTGAAGCTCGGCCACATCCAGTACCTTCTGAGCCTGCTGCTGAGGTATGGTTAGGGGAACCTTGAAATCAGGATTGGTCTTTGCAATTTCTGATAAGAGTGCATTAACCGATGGTGACAGAGATTCTAGGCAGGCCTTATCAGCATAAATCAGCTTCAGAGTTTCACTGTTCTTTTCAAGAATATCTTTAAGATCATCGATAGATGTTTTTCCTTTAGCTGTAAGTTCTGAGAGCAGCTGCTTAGAGAAAAGCAGAGTTTTTTTCTGCAGACTGTTATCAAGGCTCTGTTCAATTTCCTTAAAGTCAGTTTCCATCTTCTGAAGGAAGGTTTTATAAAGAGGATTCTCAGCCTCTTTTTCAAAACCGAAAAAGTTAATCTTAAGGGTTTTGTCAGGCATTTTGAATTCATTTCTGATAAGCAGCTCCGTCTTAAGATTGTTGTTCTGACAGTAGTCAATCAGTTTCTTTATCTGACTCATCGCAGGTTCTTTTATTTCATTCAGAAGACCTCGATTGGCTATCAGATGAGCTAGAACGCGAGCTTCTGAATACATGATTTCGGCTAAGGCAGTACCAGGAGCTTTCTGATCAGTATTTAGGGAATAGAGTTTACGGCAGAGGCTGTCAATCTCGTTATAGATGCTTAAATCACGGGCAAGATTATTAGTCTTATCAACCTGCTCATGGATGTTTTGAAGAGCTTCTCTAGTCTTATTCTCCGCGTCCGCAATTTCCTGCCTGTTTATCTCACGCTGCTCTTTTATCTGATTCTGTTTCTCAAGATCAAGATTCTTGACATCAACCTTGTTTTCAAGCTGATTCTTGTCTTCCTTATCAAGCTTTGCCAAAAGCTCTGTGGTCATCAGAGAGTTGATTTTATCCTGCTTTTCACCCGGTTGATTCAGCTCTGCAAAGCTGGTCAAAAGCTGTTTTACAGCCTCCTGAGCCTTGTTTTTATCTCTAAGATTTTCTAGAACAGCCAGAGCACAGTTACGCACTGTCTCTGTAGGCATCATAGTGAAATCTACATTGGCAAACTGAGTCTGAGCTGAGATAAGTTTGATATACAGTGTTCTGGTACGGCTGTTCTCATCAAGCTGAGGAGCTTCATCAAGTTCTATATCCTCATCCAGAGGTATTTCTGCAGCGTCGAGGGTATTCTGGACAGCTTCCTTACCATACAGGGAAGGATGGCTTATGATATCGTCCTCTAGCTGAGCTCTAAGCTGAGCTGCTGTTAGAGGCAGCTCGAATGTAACCTTATTATTACCTTCCTCAAAGGTTGCAAAAAGCTTGTTATCTGAGTTCTGTCTTAATTTAACTCTATTACCACCGATGATAAAGGTCTGCTCAAAATCCTCTCGATTAGGGAAGGTCTTAAGACCTGCCTGTAAGTTCTTTACTCCTTTTCTAATCTCGTTTGCTTCTCTCTTGTTTTTCATAGACAGGGCAGCATCATCAATATCATGCTCTCCACTGAACACAAAATAGCCGATACCAAATGTCAGCACGGTAATCAGTTTTTCAAAGAAGGAGAAATGAGATTTCTTTGGAACCAGCTTCTCTTCTATCTGGGCAGATAGCTTTTCAGGATTCTTCAGGATCAGTTCTGCTGTTTTCTTTGGTTCAGCCAGAGCCTCCTTGATCATAGGAATTTTTATAATCTCAAAATCATTTCCAACCCCCTGCTGACCATTCTGATTTTCAGCAGGTATATTGTTTGGGTTACCATTTATATCGTTCTGATTTAAATTTCCGTTAATCAGAGGATTGTTGATATTCTGACCGAAGTTATTTCCGTTGATCTGATGACTCATACCCTACTTCTCCTGATGATCTATTTGTGAATACATCCGCTAAAAATCCATATCAAACAGTTATTCTTTATAAGCGGTCTGTATTTATTTGATTGCAATTAAATATAGTATGGGTCAAGTTTGTAAAAAAAAATGAGAATGAATTCACGTATAGGCAGAATTGTAGCTACAATAAATTATTTTTTATTGTAACCCATTAAACTATAAACAAAAAAATAATATTATTTTTTCTAACTATATATATAGTTAGAAATCTTTAGAGAAGAAGGTGAGCCGTTCAGAGACATTGACAGAATCACCTTATCACGATAGAAAACAAAATTTAAAGAAAAAATACAGACAAAAAAAGAACTTCTGCTGAAAGCTTTATTAGTCAATTTAAATTAAAATAAAAAAAAGAGTTGACACCTAAAGGGGACATCCCTATAATGTGCCTCAGTCGGTAATTAGCGCAGCCCGGTAGCGCATCTGGTTTGGGACCAGAGGGTCGCAGGTTCGAACCCTGCATTACCGACCATTCTCAGAATCCTCCAAAACTAAAAAACACAAAATAAAGATTTAGCTATACATATTTATTGTGTCATTTGCTTTGTGTATATCCGAGATCAAAAACACTTATCTTTAAACAACAAAAAAATATCCAAACAGATTTTTGCCAGAAGCCAGAGAGAAAAAAGACCGGTAGGGGAGAAAGTTTTAAGATAACAGTAATTATCCGTACTAAAAGATCCTCCCTTAGTTCAATAAATCATACACAAAAAAGTAATCTAAAAACCCTCCAGGATTAACGCAAAACAATATAACCACCCATTACAAGTAAAATCCTAAAAAACTCAATCCTAGAGCATTCTCGTGCAAGATCTATAAAACACATTAAGATTATTTTATTCTTGGAAGTTATTTATTACTTCATAATCAATAACAATTATGTATTTATTACTTTTAAGAACAGAATAAATCGACAATACATTATTATTTATCTTTAATTACATTTGTAATGTTATTGATTATTTTATATAACAGCAAACTTATCATCATTTTTCGACAAAAGTTTCCTTGTTTTCATGAAACCGATTTGCCTTCTTAATTCTGTAATTTAATTTCATTTCAATAATTACATTTTTGTAATTCTAATTACACTGATTTAATTTATGAAAATTACCATTATTGATAAACAATTATATATTGATATTAAGTTATATATAATAACTCGGTTTGTAGATTAAAGATTTTATATTTCAGTATGTTATTAATTATTTACAATATTCATACTCATAAATATATCTTTCACATATACTGTTTTTCAAATCATATTATCACTTACATTTAGATGTAAGTTTTCAACTTTATATAACAACTCTTCCCTATCTTTCTTCATATTTTTTACAAAATCAGTCTTAGGCTAAAAATACGATGTTTTATTTATGTAAAGTTAATCTTAAATACAGAGCTAAAAATTCTCTAAAAATATATAGTTATTCACATTTTTAATCTTCGATATTAAGAA
>JAZRAY010000062.1:0-9409 GCA_045634805.1 Succinivibrio sp.
TTATATACATCGTTGACGCGGGGTGGAGCAGTTCGGTAGCTCGTCGGGCTCATAACCCGAAGGTCGTAGGTTCAAATCCTGCCCCCGCAACCAATCAGACAGTTCGCTAAAGCGAACTTTCTTTTTATCTATACATTTCTGTCCTTTTCTGAGCATTTCATTTGTTTTTCGTGTAATTACTTGAAGTTATCAGCATAATCTATATATTAGAAAGTGTTAGATGGATTTATATCCTAAAATTCAAATATATATAGACTTAACTTATAACATAGACAAGCTTAATCATTAGATACCGGAAATCAAAATGATCAGAAAGTTCCTCTATACCCTACTGTTTGGAATTGCCTACAGCTTTTTTTCTACTCCTGCCCAGGCTATCGAGTCTGAATACACAGAAGATTTTGAGCACGTAAAAGTTACGATGCTTTTAGAGCATGAGGGATTTCTTATCTGGTATGCAAAGCTTCAGGGATGGGATCGCGAGCTTGGTCTTGATATCGATCTGACAATTGTTAATTCATCCGGTACAGACGTTCTTGAAGCAAAGCGCAACGATCCTAATGCATGGGATCTAACTGCAATTGGAGCAGTTCCTGCTTTCATCAGATCAGAGAATGTTCCTATCAAGATTATCGGTATAGCAAACGATGAATCCTACGCAACAGATATTCTGGTTCAAGAGTCCAGTGACATAATGAAAACACGTGGATGGTCCAGAGAACATCCTTACATCTACGGTGATCCTGATTCCATTAAAGGAAAGAACTTCTATCTTAGAAAGGGCACCTCAAGTGACTACACTCTTACAAACTGGCTGAACATCTTTGGACTTACTGAAGATGACGTAAATATTATTGATACACCAATACCTGATATTGTAAAAAAGGTCGACAGCAAAGAAGCTGATGGTGTAGTACTGTGGTCACCAGAAAACTACGAGGCACTGAAAAATGGATATCAGATTGTATCCAATTCAGCACATGTGGCAGCTTTCGTTCCTGTGGTATTCGTTTCTGATTTTGACTATGCAGAAAAGCATCCAGAGATTCTTGCTAAGTTTCTGGCTTTATATGATCGAGTTGCAAGACTACAGATCGACGATGTCTTCAAACTCATTTTAAATTATAAGGAATTCCTGAGAGTATATACAGGAAAAGTGTTTTATGAGGACTTCTGTATTTACGATCTGAAAGCACATCCTGTATTCACCCTTGAGGAACAGATTACCATGTTCCAGAATACAGATCAGTACACCTGTGCAATGGAGCTCTTAGAAAACAATATAGCAAAAAGATATGAGCACCTTTATCAAAAGACAATGAATCCTTTCAGTTTCTTTGGTAAATCATTCAAACGTGAAACGTCAAGTGAGTATCTTGAAAAAGCGATGGATTACAAAAAGAACAAATACATGGATTTCAGATAGAGAAAAAGCTCAGAGACCAAAAACTCTGAGCTTTCTTCTTAAATAGGAGCAGTCAGTTTATTATTTAACTTCTGACTTCTGCTTGAACTCTTCTTTAGCAAGCTTTAACTGAGCCATAAACTCATCATTTGCGTGTAGACGAGCAACAACAGCTGATGCAACTACACGTGCGGCATCAACGTCAGACTGCCAGTGGTAACCACAGATTACACGGCTCTGGCCCATCTCAAAACCTCTCTTTAGAATCTCATTCTGTCTGAAAGGATTGATCTCAGCTAAGATTAAAGCCTCAGCCCAACCGATAGCGGTATGGCCTGATGGATATGAACCATTTGATGATAGGGTCTTCTGATCCTTCATATTGCAGGTATTAACACCATAGAAAGCAAAAGGACGAATTCTCATGTAGTGTTCTTTTGCAGCTCTGGTTGATAGGTCACCAGCGTCCTCAACCATCTTGCTCATTAGCTTGAAGATCTGAGGGGTATTCTCCTTAGAAATCTTCATACCAAAAGCTTCTGATAAAGCAGCTGATACACCCTTAGCATCTACTTCAGCATCTCTTGCAGCCTGAGCGCCTCTCTCGGTCTTTCTTAACATGAAGCCCTTGTTGTACTGAGCCTGATCGTTTAAGAAGGTTACGCTATCCATTGCTGGTGGTGGAGGTAATAATGCTAAGCTGTCTGCTACGTCTGAAGCATTCAGGTAATACTTCTCTGGAGCTGTTCTAACATCGTTGTGAGCAGCTAAGGTAGCAGTAGAAATAAACATGGTAGCTAGAATAATGTTCTTTAACTTCATAGTTATTAAGTCCCTTTATGTTTGTTTTAAAAATTTTATGTGGAATTTTTTTCCTCGCATAGAATGCCATAACATCTAACAAATCAAAAATACTTTAGGGTAAAAACACTAATGTCATCATCAAAATAAAAATTGAAAATGGACAAAATCACAAAATTTGACATTTACTATTGAAAGGAAAGCTTGTTCTTGTTCAAAAGAAAACGCTTACAGGATTATGTTATTTTGGAGTAAAGAAAGACTGAAAAAAGTCCAGGAGGGAGAATCAGGTTAAAAGGAGAGAATTATAAATTTAGATTCCACATACAAAAATCCCCTGTCGCTAGACAAGGGATTGTATTCAGAGAATAGATTATCTGATTAGTTAATCTTCTCACGGATACGTGCAGCCTTACCGGTACGGTCACGTAAGTAGTATAGCTTAGCGCGACGAACGTCACCGCGGCGGGTAACCTTAACAGAAGCAATCATTGGAGAGTGAGTCTGGAATACACGCTCAACACCCTCGCCTGATGACATCTTACGAACGGTGAATGAAGAATTTAAACCACGGTTACGCTTTGCAATAACGTTGCCTTCGAAAGCCTGTAGACGGGTCTTGTCACCTTCAACAACCTTAACCTCAACACGTACGGTATCACCTGGGTTGAACTCAGGAATATCAGTACGGATCTGCTCTTTCTCTAGCTGGTCAATAATTGGATTGCTAGCCATTTTTAGTACCTTCCATTAACAAGGATAAACAAAAAAACTATTTTAAATCGTGTTCTTGAAGATATTCATCAAGAAGCTTACGTTCTAACTTTGTAAGCTCACGATTCTTCAGCAAATCAGGTCTTCTTTCATATGTACGACCAAGACATTGCTGTAAGCGCCAGTTTCGAATTTTCTCATGGTTACCGCTCATCAGAACTTCAGGAACTCTCATTCCGTCAATTTCTTCTGGACGGGTGTACTGCGGAAAATGCAGCAGACCTTGAGCAAAAGAATCTTCTTGCGCATTCTGAATGTTTCCTAAAACACCAGGAACCATTCTTGAAACAGCATCGATGATACACATGGCAGGGAGTTCACCCCCTGAGAGGACGTAGTCACCGACAGAAACCTCCAGATCGACTTCCTTCTGAAGGACACGCTCATCAATACCCTCATAGCGTCCCGCTATAAGAATTACAGAGCCCCAACTGTGGATATCTGTGACCAACGAGTGATTGAGCTGTACGCCTTGAGGAGACATACATACAACTTTAGTATCCTTCGGTGCTTGACTTCGAGCTACTCTAAGAGCATCTCTTAATGGCTGTACCTGCATCAGCATACCAGGACCGCCACCATAAGGTTTATCGTCCACGTTGCCGAATTTATCTTCAGTATAATCTCGAGGATTTATGCAATCGACTTTGATAAGTCCGTTTTCACAAGCTCTTCGAGTTACGCCGAATTTAGTTACAGCGTCAATCATCTCAGGAAAGAGCGTAATGACACCAAAATACATATTAGTAATCTACGCCCCACTCAACCTCAATTGTTTTAGCATTGAGATCAACTGCTTTAACAATCGGGCCAACGACATAAGGAATCAAGAATTTCTCTTTACGTTCCTTTGCCAGGTGGTCAGAGGGAGACACTTCCATTAAGGGAGCAGCTCCATAATCCCTAATTCTCGATACTTTACCGAGCATTACACCTTCAAGTCCTATAACCTGACAACCTACAAGGTCAGACAGATATACAGTTCCTTCTGGTACAGGAGGTAGGCTTGAGCGCCTAATCCCAATTTCAGCTCCTGCATAAAGCTTAGCTTCTTCAGGAGTTGATGCCACATCAAGCTTAACAATAAAATCGTTACCGTGTGGCTTATATTCTTCAACCTGGACCTCACGCCATTCCGCCCCGCGCTGACGTATAAACCATGGCGAGTAGTCAAAAAGGTCCTCGGGTTGCTGCGTATATGAACGAACCTTCATCCATCCATATACTCCAAATGATGAGCCTAAGGCTCCCATTGGACGCGGTGTATCAGTCAAAGCTTATTAAGCCTCAGCTGACTCTGATGATGCTTCAGCCTCAGCCTTAGCCTTAGCCTCTGCAGCTGCTTTCTTAGCTGCTACAGCTGCTGCGTGCTTGTCAGCCTTAGCCTTTAAAACAGCCTCTTCGCCCATCTCGTTCTCAACAAGAAGACGCTTTACACGATCTGAAGGCTGTGCGCCCTTAGCAATCCAAGCATTGATTGCTTCTAGATCTAGACGAAGACGAATCTCTTTACCTCTAGCGATTGGGTTAAAAATACCAACCTGCTGAATAAAACGACCAGTTGCAGCAAAACGCTTGTCTGCAACAATTACGTGATAAAATGGACGCTTTTTCGCACCTAAGCGACGTAAACGAATGACTACCATTTCGCATTACCTTTATTTAGTTAAACAATCATGATGAAAAGTCATCATACAAAAACAGTTGCAGTATTTTACACCTTTTACCGAAAAAAACAAGATCATCATCACTATTGGAAGATTATTTTTAACATACTGTAAAAGCAGAAAAAAATAATTCCTCGAATTCTGCGATAAAACTGTATTAACTGCTTGTAATACAAGGAGTTAAAAGAGTATGAGATTTAACCTGTATGTAGGATTATTTTTAGATGAGAAAAAATTTTTTTTCAGCTTCGACAGGATATCGAAGCTGAATTATACGAGATTTCAGGTAGGACTATCTGCGGAAGAAATTACCCATTCCTCCCATACCGCCCATGCCGCCCATGCCGCCCATGCCGCCCATCATGCCCTTCATGGCACCGGCCATCTTGCGGATTCCGCCCTTACCCATTTTCTTCATCATCTTCTGGGTCATATCGAACTGACGTAGCAGGACATTAACCTCATGTATTTCTACACCGGCGCCCATAGCAATTCTCTTCTTTCTTGAACCCTTGATAATCTCAGGATGAATTCTCTCTTTCTTAGTCATGGAGTTGATGATTGCTTCCATGTGTAAAAGAGACTTATCGTTAACTTTATCCTTAATCTGATCGGAAATATTTCCCATACCAGGAAGCTTATCCAGAAGACCGGACATACCGCCCATCTTCTTCATCTGAGTAATCTGATCTCTGAAGTCCTCAAAGGTAAAGCCCTCACCAGACTTAATCTTCTGAGCAACCTTCTTAGCCTGCTCCATGTCGGTGTTACGCTGCAGATCCTCGATAAGAGACAGCACATCACCCATATCAAGAATACGGCTTGCAATACGATCTGGATGGAAAGGCTCCAGTGGAACAATCTTTTCACCTAAACCGATGAACTTGATTGGCTTACCGGTAATTTCCTTAACACTCAGAGCAGCACCACCACGTGCATCACCGTCAGCCTTGGTTAAAATAACACCGGTTAGATCTAAGGCTTCACCAAAGGCCTTGGCAGTATTAGCTGCGTCCTGACCGGTCATAGCATCAACAGTGAAGAATGTTTCAATAGGATCAGTCAGAGAATGAAGTCTCTTAACCTCATTCATCATTTCCTCATCCACTGCAAGACGACCTGCAGTATCAAGAATCATTACATCATAAGCACGTAATTTAGCTTCCTTTAACGCAGCTGTTGCAATATCTTCAGGCTTGTTCTTTGGATCTGATGGATAGCAGTCAACACCGATTTCAACAGCAAGAGTCTTTAACTGATCCATAGCAGCAGGTCTGTAGGTATCAACTGAAACCAGCAGAACCTTCTTGTTCATACGCTCTTTTAAGAACAGAGCAAGTTTAGCTGCAGATGTGGTTTTACCAGCACCCTGTAGACCAGCAAGCAGAATAACTGCAGGAGGCTGATGAGCAAGATTGATTTCACTGATCTGTCCGCCCAGAGTCTCAATCAGTTCGGCATGAACAGCCTTGATAAACTCCTGACCAGGAGAAAGACTCAGATTAACTTCAGCACCAAGAGCTCTTTCTTTAACTCTATTGGTAAAACTTTTAACAACAGGAAGTGCAACATCAGCTTCTAATAAAGCAGTACGAACCTCACGTAAGGTATCCTTGATGTTTTCTTCTGTAATACGACCTTTACCGCTTATATTCTTAAGGGTACGTGTTAATCTTTGGGTTAAATTCTCGAACATTGAAATCAGCTCTTCAAAAAAATCTAAACTACAGAACTTTGGATTATAACAGATACAGAGTTTTTTTTGAATTTTGCACAAATCTCGAAACACAAAGAAAAAGATGTATAGAGATTGTGGCGGATTCTAAATTAGATGCAGATGACCTGCCTTTAACACAGTCATCTGCAGAGGAAAGATATTAGTGGGTTGTCTTTTTGATTATGAAATTACCAACAAACTGGAAAATACTAATCATCAGAAGAATGACAATCACGGTAAGCCAGATCATGTCACGATATCCCATCTGATAACCGTATCTGATGGCAAAATCACCAAGACCGCCTGCACCGATGGCACCTGCAATTGCAGTAATACCAATAAAGGATACAAAGGTAATCATGGTTACACGAGTGATACCAGGAATACTTTCCTTAAGATAGACACTGAAGATAATCTCCCATGGAGACAGTCCCATTGACTGAGCAGCCTCGACAAGGCCTCCGTCAATCTCAGATAGAACCTGTTCAATCTGTCTTGAAAAGAAAGGAACGGTACCGAATACCAGTGCCACGAATGAGCCCTCAAGACCGGAACCTGTACCTACAATAAAGCGGGACAGAGGGATCAGAAGAACCATCAGAATAATAAAAGGTATTGAACGGATAACATCTATACAGCGATCAAGTGTATTGAATACCAGTCGGTTACGCATGATGCCGCCTGATCTGGTAACAACCAGAGTTACACCAAGAGCAACACCAAGCACCCAGGCAATGGTACCTGACACAAGAACCATAATGATGGTCTGAAACAGACACTCGTAGAATTCCTCGGAAAGCCTTTCAAAGTTAGGCATTAAGGTATTTAAAATCTCCATCATTTCAGAATCTCCACTTTAACGCCCTTATCCTTTATATATGCAACGGCATCTTCAATCTTTGAGGTCTCACCTGTCAGATGCACCGCAAGATGTCCCAGAGGAACACCTTTAATATAATCAATGTTTGCATAAAGAATATTCACTCTAACCTTGTAGATATCGCAGATCTGAGTCATCAGATCCTCACCTGTGGATTCACCTGTATAGGTTAGAGACCAGATATTGGTTCCTTCCTTGATATCTGCAAGAGAGCCTTTCTGATGAAGGATTTCCATGAAGGATTTGATGTTTGAGGCTGTATCAAGGAAACGCTTGGTTAAAGGAGCTTTTGGATCAGCAAAGAGGTCGTAGACATTTCCACACTCAACCACGCTTCCGTTTTCCATAACTGCAGCTCTGTCACAGAGGTCTTTTACAACAGACATCTGGTGAGTAATAACCACGATTGTAAGGTTTAGCTTCTTGTTCAGATCCTTAAGCAGACTTATGATCTGTTCTGTGGTCTGAGGATCCAGTGCAGAAGTTGCCTCATCACATAAAAGAACTTCCGGATCACAGGCTAAGGCTCTGGCAATAGCAACACGCTGCTTCTGTCCACCAGAAAGCTGAGATGGATAGGCATCACGACGGTCAGAAAGATCAACCATTTCAAGTAAAGACTCGATTTTCTTAACACGCTCTTTCTTTTCCATACCGGTACGTTTCAAAGGAAGATCGATGTTTTCAAAAACAGTTCTTGAAGGCATCAGGTTGAAATGCTGAAAGATCATGCCGATACGCTGACGGATTTTGCGAAGCTTGCTGTCTTCTAAAGAGGTAAGGTCGGTATCGCCGATGATTACCCTGCCCTCGGTTGGTCTTTCAAGAAGATTGATACATCTTACCAGAGTTGATTTACCGGCACCTGAAAAGCCGATAATTCCAAAAATCTCACCGTCCTTAATTTCAATATTGACGTCTTTTAGAGCTTCAACTCTTCTCTTTTTCTGAATAAATGTTTTACTTATGTGCTCAAGTTTGATCATTTTTAGTATAGCTTGTTGAATTATTAACTGTAGAATTATACATTATTACAAAGCGATAGGTATGCACTCCCGCATATGGGATGCATATTTTTATCAGCAGACAATCAATCACAATTTAAGGTGCAAAAATGAAATTCAATCTAAAGTCTCTACTGTTGGCATCTGTTCTTTCTGTATGTGCTGTTTCAGCCAACGCAGCTGATGTTAAGGAAATCAAAGTTGGTGTTGTTGGTGACTATGTTGCACAGTGGGATACCGTAAACGAGATCCTTAAAAAGGATAATCTTAAGGTTAAGCTTGTAAGATACTCTGATTATGCAACTCCAAACCGTGCTCTGCATGATGGTGAAATTGACATCAATGCATTCCAGCACAAGGCATTTTTAAAGAATGATATCGAGCGTAACGGCTACGAGATTGTTGATATCGGCGATACCATCATCACTCCTCTTTGTGTATTCAACAACAAGGATAAGATTAAATCTATTGAGGACATCAAGGACGGAGACATCATTGCAATTCCATCAGATTTAACCAATGGCGGACGCGCTCTTAAGGTTTTAGAGTCAGCAGGTCTTATCAAGGTTGATCCATCAAAGGGTTATACCCCAACCAAGGCTGATATCACCGAGTACGTAAAGAAGATTAAGATTCGTGAGGCTGAATCAGGCATTCTTGCAAGAATTCTTCCAGATGTAAGTGCTGCTCTAATCAACGGTGGCAATGCCTATACCGCAAATTTAAATCCAAGTACCGATTCAGTCTATCAGGAGAATATCGATCCTAAGGTAAATCCTGCCGCAGCAGTTCTAATCAACGTTATTGCAGCTAAAAAGGACAGAGCTGAAGATGCGGATCTGAAAAAGGTTGTAGAGGCATATCAGACAGATGCTGTTGCCGATACCATCCTTGATGCCTACAAGGGAGCTTTCCTTCCGGCATGGGCTGGCGCTAAAGGCGGCTTTGTTAAGTAGAGTTAGTAAATGATATCTAATCTGAAAGACTACCTTGATGCTTTGGAAAAGGTAGTTAATATCGACTGCGGCAGTACTGATACAGAGGGTGTTACCAGTGTCTGCCGCATATTCTGCGACCTGTTTAAGAACAGTGGTTTCTATGTTGAAGAGGTCGATCTTGGAGATAAGGCCGGCCACGGAATGTTTGCCACAAACAAACCAG
>JAZRAY010000063.1:0-9442 GCA_045634805.1 Succinivibrio sp.
CATCTTGTCGGCATTCTTGCCAAAGAGCAGAGTCTCGAAGGTTGCAGTTCCATCATCCAGGGTGATGATGAAGAACTTCTTGGTCGGATCCTTCTTTGAAGGCATGGCGCTGGCGCCGATAACTACACCGCCGATAACCACATGATTAGGACTGTCTGGAGTTCCTGGAAGCATGTTGTTCAGTGTGGTATCGCCGCAGTATTTAACCAGTTCTGCCTTGTAGCCGTCGATAGGGTGGCCTGACAGATACAGACCTAAAAGAGCCTTCTCATGGAACAGACGAACCTTGTCTGACCAGTTGCGGACAAGTACATAGTTAGGTTTAACGTTCTGATCATCAAGTGCAGCAAACAGATCCATCTGACCTGTAGCCAGGTTGTCTGATTTCTGGGATGCATACTTGATGGCTGTAGGAATTGATGCAAGCATCTGTGCACGGTTAGGTCCGATGCTGTCCAAAGCTCCACTCTTTACCAGAGCCTCCAGTGTTCCCTTTGACAGGAAGTTGGTTCCCACTCTGTATACAAAGTCAAAGAAGTCAGAGAACTTACCGTGAGCCTCACGCTCCTCAACGATATGATCAACCAGTCTCTCACCGATACCCTTGATGGCAGAGAAGCCGTAGATTACATTACCGTCAAGATCAACACCGAAACGGAATTTACCGATGTTCACATCTGGTGGATTTACATCTACACCAAGACGGTGACACTCACCGATATAGGCAATCAGTTTCTCGGTCTTCATACAGTCTGCAGTCATCATTGCTGCCAGGAATTCTGCAGGATAATGAACCTTCAGATACAGTGTCCACCAGGCAACCAGCGCATAGGCTGCTGAGTGAGACTTGTTGAAGCCGTATGCCGCGAACATTTCCACCTGATCGAAGATCTGTCCCATGATTTTCAGATCTTTGCCTTTCTTTTCACAGCCGCGGTTGAAAACGTCACGCTGGGCTGCCATTTCGGCAGGGATCTTCTTACCCATCGCACGACGAAGAATATCCGCACCACCTAATGAGTATCCTGCAAGTACCTGAGCAATCTGCATAACCTGCTCCTGGTACACGATAACGCCGTAGGTGGAATCAAGAATTGGTTTTAAATCAAGATCCTGTGCCTCAGGAAGCGGATAGCTTACAGGCTCGGTACCGTGCTTACGGTCAACGAAGTGATCCACCATTCCGGAGTTTAAAGGACCAGGTCTATATAGAGCCACCAAAGCCACAAGATCGTCAAAGCGGTCAGGCTGCATTTTACCGATAAGCTTACGCATACCGGTGGATTCAAGCTGGAATACTGCGGTGGTTTCCGTCTCCTGAATCATCTTGTAGGATGCCTCATCCTCATAAGGGATAGCTGCGATATTGATTGGAGGCTTTCCCTGACGGGCAAGCTTGGCATCAATCATTTCCTTGGCATCGTCAATAATGGTAAGAGTGGTCAGACCCAGGAAGTCGAACTTAACCAGACCAGCGTGCTCAACGTCCTTTTTATCGTACTGAGTAATTGGGTGTCCGTCGGAATCGAGCATCAGAGGAGCAAACTCTGCAATTCTGGTAGGTGAGATAACCACACCTGCAGCATGCTTACCGATACTTCTGATAACGCCTTCAAGTCTTACAGATACATCGATAAGCTCGATGGATTCCTTATCGTCATTGGCTTTGGCGCGATTGTAGAATTCTAGGAAATCAGGAGATACTGACTCGCATGGATTTCCTTTCTTATCAATACCGAAACAGGCCTTGAAGGTAGTACCCGGAGTTTCAGGAATAAGACCTGCAACTCGACGCACCTGTCCTAAAGGTACACCGATGGCTCTGCCCACACCCTGAATAGCGGCTTTAGGTGCCAGAGTACCGAAGGCAGCAATCTGAGATACCGCATTACGACCGTAGTGATCTACCACGTGCTGCAGTGTCATCTGTCTCTTACGCTGACAGAAGTCAACGTCGAAGTCAGGCATGGAAACACGCTCAGGGTTTAAGAATCTTTCGAACAGCAGGTCAAAGCGCAGCGGATCAAAGTCGGTAATTGTAAGGGCGTAGGCCACAAGTGAACCACCACCTGAACCGCGTCCTGGTCCTACAGGCACACCGTGCTCCTTGGACCACTGAATAAATTCCATCACGATCAGGAAGTAGCCAGGGAAGTCCATGGTGATGATAACGTCAAGCTCTGTTTCCAGACGTTTCTCGTAAATAGGACGTTTTTCCTCACGTTCCTTCTCATCAGGGAACAGGAACTCAAGTCTCTTCTCAAGTCCTTCGTGAGCCTTCATTCTCAGACAGTCGGCGGTTGATAATTCACCGGTGTCATATCTTGGAAGACGAGGCACATCAAGCTCAATCTCAACGTTGCAGCGTTCAGCGATTCGTCTGGTGTTGATGATTGCCTCTGGCAGATCAGAGAAAAGCTCTGCCATCTCCTCAGGAGATCTCATGTACTGCTGAGGTGAATAGGTTCTGGCATTCTCGCGTGAGCCTTTCTGACAGCCCTGCTGAATTGAAACACGGATATCGTGTACGTAGTAGTCGTCAAGTCCATCCTTTGGGACTTCATTAGGACCTAGAAGGAATCTGGTATCGTTGGTGGCAACAGGGAAGAATCCGTATTCAAGACAGAGGTTTAAGGCGGCCTTCTCAAACTGACCTTCTCCCTCTCGACCGGTTCTGGTGATTTCAAAACAGAATCTGTCGCCGTAATATTTCTTATACAGATCAAGACGTTCTTTAAGCTTGGTCTGTTCATCTGATCTTAAAAATGCGCCGATATCACCTCTGAAACCGTTCAGAATAATCAGGCCTTCTGAGTATTTCCACAGATCATCAACTGTGCTGACCACATCTGCAATATCAGGAGATCCGGTGTTAACCCAGGCATCAGACAGAATGTCATAAAGATTCTGTTTGCCCTGACGGTTCATGGCAAGAAGGGTAACGGTGAAAATTACTTCAGGATCACCTGGCTTGGTGTTTTCTCTTACCTGAAGATCTGCTCCCATGATTGGCTTAATGCCCGCACCGTAACATGCATTATAGAAGCGGACAAATCCTGCCATATTGTTGTAGTCAGTTACAGCAATTGCAGGAATATTGAACTTAGATGCTTTCTTTACGATGTCTCCAACGTTCTGCAGTCCGTCGTTAATTGAATAACAGGAGTGAACATGGAGGGGGACATAAGTTAATTCTTTTTCAATCATAGGCTGTATATTTTTTCTCTCTTCAGCAGATCATTTTACCATTCAAAACTGATATGACCTACTGTTGTTTTCCGCTCTTGTCATTTTTTGACTCTGACTCTCATGTTTTACTTTTTCTCATTCCCTCGTCATATGAAATAAAAGGGCTTTTTTTCTGAAAAAATTTGATTTTTATGCCCGATTTTGTGAGCGTTATAGACAGTGAAACTTTTGATCGAACCTATACTTTAAGTATTGCCCCTTTAAATTATTTGTCAGAGAGGACTGAAATAAATGAATCTGAAAAAAATGATCACGATTTCGGTCTGTGCTCTGTCAGCTTTGGGGCTATCCTTTTCCGCTCAGGCAAGAATCACCATAACCATAGCTCACACCCATGTGGAAACTCATCCGGAACATAAGGCTTTTCTGGCTTTTAAGAATCATATTGAGAATAAGCTTGAGGATAAATATGAGATTCAGATTTATCCAAACGGTCTTTCCGGTTCAAATGAGAGAGTGTTTGAGCTTGTAAAGATAAATTCCATTCAGTTCATGGCGATTTCTTCCTCCAATATTGAGAATCTGGCAAAAAGCTATGCGATTTTCTCAATTCCATATCTTTTCAATTCAGAGGATGTCTACGAGAAATATATCAGCGATCCTGAGGTTTTAAGGGAGCTTAGCAAGAATGCAGATAAGGATGGCTTTATTCCTCTGGCTGCCTTTACTGCAGGTACCCGTAACTTCTATGCAAAGTTTCCGATTCATTCTGTGGCAGATCTTAAGGATAAGGTTATCCGTGTTCAGACCGGCAGAACCAACAGTCTGATGATGGAAGCTTTTGGGGCCAACGATTACATTATGAAGTTTACTGATGTATATCAGGCTTTAAAACACGACGTTATTGACGGTGCTGAGAACAATGAACTGGCACTTATCGATCAGAAACACGGAGAATTCTGTAAGTATTACTCATATGACGGTCATCAGATGATCCCTGATCTGCTTATTGGTTCAAAGGATTTTCTCTCATCTTTGAGTGCTGAAGAGTTTGAGGTATTCAAAGAGGCAGCCATGGAGGCTCAGAGAGTTGAGTTCAGAGAGTGGAAATACAGAATCAATGTTGCAAAGGAACAGGCAAAGACCATGGGAGTCACTTTCATCAATGTGGATGTGAAGGAATTTAGAGAAAAGGTCATGCATCTGCATGATGAGCTGATTGAGAAGAATCCTAAAATCAGAACATTATATGAGATAGCAAAGAAATACTACTAGGGGACCTCCATAGAAGATATTGGAAGAAAAGGTTATCCCCCAAAACAAAAACCGTTATCAGTCCATAGGATTAATAACGGTTTTTTGTATAGATTAAAGGTTAATCAGAAGATTACTTCATCTTCTTGAATGCATTGATTAAACCATTGGTTGAGCTGTCATGAGATGTGATTACATCTGAGTTCTCAAGCTCTGGGATAATCTTTAATGCAAGCTGCTTACCTAACTCAACACCGAACTGGTCGAATGAGTAGATGTTCCAGATTGAACCCTGAACGAAGATCTTGTGCTCGTACATAGCAACCAGCATACCTAGGGTGCGAGGAGTGATTTCCTTAACCAGGAATGAGTTGGTTGGACGGTTGCCTTCGAATACCTTGAATGGAACAACATCCTTGTACTCGCTCTCTTTCTTGCCCTTAGCCTCGAACTCTGCAACAACAGTCTCGCGTGACTTACCGAATGCAAGAGCCTCGGTCTGAGCGAAGAAGTTAGAAATCAGTTTAACGTGGTGATCACCGATTGGGTTGTGGCTGCGTGCTGGAGCAATGAAGTCACATGGGATAACCTTGGTGCCCTGATGGATTAACTGGTAGAAAGCGTGCTGGCCGTTGGTGCCTGGCTCACCCCAGATGATAGGACCGGTTTCGTAATCAACCTTGTTGCCGTTTCTGTCTACGTATTTACCGTTAGACTCCATGTTGCCCTGCTGGAAGTAAGCTGGGAAACGGCTCATGTACTGATCGTATGGAAGAATTGCTTCTGTTGAGTACTTGTAGAAGTTGTTGTACCAGATGCCGATTAAAGCAAGGATAACTGAAAGGTTCTTCTCAAGTGGAGTCTCTCTGAAGTGGCAGTCATACTCGTAGCCGCCCTTCAGGAACTCTTCGAAGTTCTCAAAGCCGCATGCTAAAGCAACTGACAGACCGATTGCTGACCATGATGAATAACGGCCGCCAACCCAGTCCCAGAACTCGAACATGTTGTTAGGATCGATACCGAACTCTACGCAGCCCTTAACGTTGGTTGATAGAGCAACGAAGTGCTTGGCGATGAACTTCTCATCCTTAGCCTTCTTTAGGAACCAGTTACGTGCAGTGTGAGCATTGGTCATGGTCTCTAAGGTGGTGAAGGTCTTAGATGCGATTAGGAATAGGGTGGTCTCAGGATCGCACTTCTTGCATACCTCAGCAATGTGGGTAGCATCGATGTTTGAAACGAAGTGAGTCTTCAGTCTTGAGTGATATGGAGTTAAAGCCTCGGTAATCATAACTGGGCCAAGGTCTGAACCACCGATACCGATGTTAACAACGTCAGTGATTTCCTTACCGGTGTAACCCTTCCACTCGCCAGAGATAACCTTGTGGCAGAAGTCCTTCATCTTAGCAAGAACAGCCTGAACGTCTGGCATTACATCCTTGCCGTCAACCATTACGCTCTTGCCTGAGAAGTTTCTTAAAGCGGTGTGAAGAACAGCACGACCCTCAGTGCGGTTGATAATCTCGCCCTGGAACATAGCCTCGATGTTCTCTGATAACTTGGTCTCACGAGCAAGTTCGAACAGAAGATTTAAAGTGGTCTCATCGATGATGTTCTTAGAGTAGTCAGCAACGATATCACCATTGGCGATGGTTAGAGAGTATTTGTCAAAGCGGTTTGGATCCTTTTCGAATAACTCTTTGATAGTGCGGCCTTTGGTTGCTTCAAAATGAGCGGTTAATTTTTTCCATGCTTCAGTTTGGGTAGGATTGATACCGTAAAACATGCTGTATTCTCCTTTTATTGGAAATTTATAATCTTTGTAATCTGTACCTATATATAGGTATCAGATCGAATCGCTTTTGCTATTATAGCTTTTTTGAAAAAATTTTCATAAAACTTGTATGTTTAAGAAAATTTTTTTTGAAGTCTGTCTTTGCCTCGGATAAAAAAGCTGTTTCTATTAATCATTTCTGGTCATTAGAACAGGATATTATCTGCCCGAATCCTCTACATAATTCCAAGATCGTTTCTGCGACGTGTCAGATCAGGGCTGAAGCTTGGTGCCAGTTTACGGACCAGATCATGCACTATTTTGATGTTTGGATTCTTTGCTCTGTTCTTTAATGAGCAGAGGGCTACACGGAAATTGGACCAAGGCAGTTCCTTGATTACTACAACATCATTCTTGAATGGAGAGATGTCATAGACAAGTCTTGGTACAACAGAGATGCCAAAGCCTAAGGCTGTAATGGATACGATAGCCTCATGACCTGAAATCTCAGAGTAGATGTGAGGTGGAACCTCAAGAGTCTGGAAGAATTTTTCAACCTCGTAGCGAAGCTGTCCCTTTTCAGGCATTACAAAAGGTACACCTGAAAGATCGCCTGATGAAAGATCGCACTCTGTAGTAAAGCGTGGCTTTTTTGGTGCAATCAGAATCAGAGGGAAAGTTACCAGATCAACATATCTGATGTTATCTGGAATTTCATTTGGAAGAGCGCTGATAACGAAGTCTGTATCAGGATCATCAAGCTTCTGCAGAGCTTCTGCAGGATCACCTGTTTCAAGTTTGATCTCAAGATTAGGTGCAGTCAGATGAAGCTCATTTAAAAGTCTTGGGATAAACAGATAGGATGCGGTAACAGAGCAGAAAATCTTTACAATTCCGCTGGCTGTCTGCATGTTTCCGTTCAGATCATGCTCAAGTTCTGCATAGGCATTAAGAGTCTTTCTTGCGAATTCCTCAAACTTGTGTCCGGCTTCGGTTATAAAGATACCTTTCTTGTCTCGGATACACAGTTTGGTGTTCAGTTTTGCCTCAAGTTTGTTCAAAGTTCTGCTTAAGGTAGATGGGCTGACATCACACAGTGTAGCAGTTCTGGTGAGGTTTGAAGTCTCACAGAGCCTTAAAAAAGCCGCTGCATCTTTTAAATCAATCACGATAATCTCTTCCTGAAACATGTCCTATATTGCAAAAATTGCAATATAAAATAAATCGTATTCCATTTTATAAAATTTCTGTTATGATTAAAAGCATATACCGCAAGGTTTAGTTTTTTTTTAGTTTTTTAGTTTTTTTCTTTTCTATGGTATAGGTCGAAACATGGCTAATTTCAATTATTTTAATACATTGAATTTACGCGAAAAATTAGCACAGCTAGGCTGCTGTGAGCTGATGGATCGCAGTGAGTTTGCCGATGGTTGTAATTTTTTAAAGGGTAAGAAGATTGTAATTATCGGTTGTGGTGCTCAGGGTTTAAATCAGGGTTTAAACCTGAGAGATTCTGGTCTTGATGTAAGCTACGCTTTACGTCAGGCAGCAATCGACGAGAAGAGAGCATCTTTCAAGAGAGCAACAGAGAACGGCTTCAAGGTTGGTACCTATGACGAGCTGATCCCAACTGCTGATCTTGTAATCAACCTGACTCCAGATAAGCAGCATGAGGCAGTTGTTAACGCTGTTCAGCCTCTAATGAAGTCTGGCGCATGCTTAGGTTACTCACACGGTTTCAATATGATTGAGTTAGGTATGCAGGTTCGTAAGGATCTTACCGTTGTTATGGTTGCTCCTAAGTCACCAGGTACCGAGGTTCGTGAAGAGTTCCGTCGTGGCTTCGGTGTTCCAACCCTGCTTGCAGTTCACCCAGAGAACGATCCAAACGGCGAAGGCTGGGATTATGCAAAGGCATGGGCAGCTGGTACCGGTGGTCACAAGGCAGGCTGTCTACGTTCTTCATTCGTAGCTGAGGTTAAGTCTGACTTAATGGGCGAGCAGACCATTCTTTGCGGTGTGCTTCAGGCTGCTACCGTTCTATGCTACGACCACGCTGTAGCTTTAGGCGCAGACAAGGCTTATGCATGTAAGCTTCTTCAGTACGGCTGGGAAACCATCTGTGAGGCTCTAAAGCAGGGCGGTATCACCAACATGATGGATCGTCTGTCAAATCCAGCTAAGATCAAGGCTTTCCACTTAGCTGAGGAATTAAAGGCTCTGATGAAGACCCTATACCGCAAGCACATGGATGACATCGAGAGCGGTGAGTTCTCACGCATCATGATGGAAGACTGGGCAAACAATGACGTAAATCTTCTAACCTGGAGAGAGAACTACGCTAAGTGCGCATTCGAGAATGCTCCTGCATGTGACGAGAAGATTTCTGAGCAGGAATATTTCGACAAGGGTACTCTGCTGGTTGCTTTCTGTAAGGCAGGTATTGAGCTTGCATTCGAGACCATGACCGAGTCAGGCATCTACCCAGAGTCAGCTTACTACGAGTCATTACACGAGCTTCCTCTGATTGCGAACACCATTGCTCGTCGCCGTCTGTATGAGATGAACGTTGTTATTTCTGATACTGCTGAGTACGGTAACTACCTGTTCGCTAATGCAGCAATTCCTCTATTAAAGGAATTCATGAGCCGTCAGAAGCTGGATGTATTCGGTGAGACTCTATCAGGTGACAACTGTGTTGATAACGTTGAGCTGATCAATGTTAACGACGCAATCCGTAATCACCCAATTGAGATTGTTGGCCGCAAGCTACGTGCTTACATGTCAGACATGAAGTCTGTTGCTGTAGGTAACAACTAATTTCAAATCTATTAAGATTAATTCAATATATCTTAGGATGGGATCGCAAGGTTCCATCCTTTTTTATGCTCAGAATACACAAAAAAAGGCTCATGTGAGGATCATGAGGATTATTTTTGAACAGAGCGATTAAATCGTTAAGAGTTCTTTAAAGTTCGCGCCTGAGCTTTTCGATAATGGAGAGGTCAGCCTCAAGCCACTTAACGTCATTAAGTTCAGACAGTGAAAGCCATTTTGCGGACATGTGCTCCAAAAGAGATGGCTCTTTACCATCCAGACTGCACAAAAAGCAGTCCATGTGCAGATGGAATTTTGGATAGTCGAACTCGATAGCATCAAAAAATCCATCAACTCTGATAGGGCAGGCAAGTTCTTCGAAAATTTCTCTTTTCAAAGCTTCCTCTT